>JAKBCC010000037.1 GCA_021808105.1 Planctomycetota bacterium | reverse complement strand
CGCAATCGCCGCGACTGCAGCCAATAAAATCTGCTTCTTCCAGTTAACCATGGCAAAGCTCCTTGAAAGTGAGTCTCCAAAACTGCAATCGGCGGCTGTTGTAAAACAAACCAAAAAGACCGTGTGCCAGCGTCGGATAAAGTTTACGGACCTATAAAACAAAAACAATTGGCCTGTTCAGGCCAATGCCGGGACGAGATTACGGTTTTTTAGGTACCCCATGGCCATCGGCAATTGTCACGCCCACCTCGAATCGAGGGCATTTTCCGCAACCGCAATATGCACAATTAGCCCAATGCGGCAGCGTTGGGCTGGCCGCGGAAACGGGCCTCGGAGTCCGTCCGAGTAGTCGCCGGGATTGCGACCGCGTGATTTTTGGTGTCTTGGCGGAGGATCGCGTTATGGAGCACCGTGGTGACTGGGAGCAGGAGTTAGAAGTTAGAACATTTTCGAAGCGCTGTCGCTCCTCTATTCTTTCCGACAGGATAAACCTGCCGGCTTGCGCCGTCTTCTAATTTCTAACTTCTGGCTCCTAACTCCTCGTCCAACCCGCAGGTTGGCCCGCGGCACAGGATCAACCACCGGATTACCATCCGGTGCTCTTGGGGCGCATCGTGTTAGAGCACCGTGGTGATAACCCGGTGGTTGGTTGGCCAGGCTCACTGGTTTTGGGATGCGGCTAACGCTTTTACCACGGCGGCGTCGCGGGCGGATAAATCCGGGTATTCGGCGACGCTGCCGACATCCGGGCGGCGCTTCCAGGAGCGGGCACAGCTTGGATATTTTTCACGCGTGTCGATGATTTCCACCGCCAGCTTATCGCCCGGGATAATGCGATGAAAGCCTGCACCCAAAACATCTTCCAGCTCCTGACCATAGCTGGTCATCAGGCCTGCCAGCGGATGATCGGGGGGAACCGTAATAACTGCTTCACTGTCCAAGGGGTTGCCCAGACCACTGGCCTTTTTCAACGCATCAAGCTGTTTCAATCCATCCTGCACCAGCGGCATAAGGGTTTCCCATTGATCCAGTGATTCTGGACTTACCGGCTCTGGTGGGGGGGTAAAGGTATGGGTGTGGATGCAATCGCCGAACATGCTGTTAAGGCCCGGTACTTCGTGCGTGATGCGGCAAACTTCATCGGCGGTGAAGGCCAGTATCGGGGCACAAAGTTCTACCAGGTACAGCAGCAACGTAGCGCAAACACTTTGTGATGCCCGGCGCCGCAGATCATGGGGTAATTCGCAATAGAGCCGGTCTTTGATGGCCTTGGCATAAATGGTGGAGATGTCTACATTGCAGAAATCATATAAAGCGCGGAACACTTTGTGAAATTCATACTGGTTAAACGCTTTGTGTACATCCGCCGTCATGGCTGCAAGTCGACCAAGCATCCAGGTGTCAATGCTATGCTCCTGCGGGGCGGTCTGATTTTCCTGAAGGTTAAAATCGTATAAATTCCCCAGCAGATACCGGATGGTGTTGCGGATTTTGCGGTACGCATCACTGGTGCGGTCCAGCAACTCTTTGGAGCAGGGCATATCATCCTGATAATCAACACTGGCTACCCAAAGCCGCAGGACATCGGCACCATTTTGTTTTAACGCATCGGAAACTTTTATATCGTTACCCTGACTTTTCGACATCTTGTGGCCATGGCTGTCCACAATAAAGCCGTGCGTGAGGATCTGCTTAAATGGCGGTGTATCGCGATAACCGGCGGCTTCCAGCAAGGAGGCCTGAAACCAACCCCGATGCTGATCCGACCCTTCCAGATATAAATTGGCGGGGTAGCCCAGTTCCGGATGGGTGGCTTCCAGCACAGCATGATGCGAAGCCCCGGATTCAAACCAGACATCCAGAATATCGTTGCCCTTGCGCAATTCGTGGGTATGAAAATGATGCTCCGCCACAGTTGTGCCCTCAGCGGTTAGTGCGGTATCCACCCATTGGTCAGCACCGAGAATCTGCTGCGGAGAATGCGTATACCAGCAATCAGCCCCGTGTTGCCGTACATAATCGGCCACGCGCCGTACCGATTTTTCGGTGAGCAGAATTTCGCCATTCGCGGCAAAAAATGCCGGGATCGGCACGCCCCAGGAACGCTGCCGGGAAATGCACCAGTCCGGCCGGGTTTCCAACATACCGGCGATGCGGTTTTTACCCCATGCGGGTATCCATTGCACCTGATCAATAAAGGTTTTGGCTTGTTGCAGCAGCGGGCTATTGCCGCCTGCGCGGACAAACCATTGTTCGGTAGCGCGTAGAATCGTCGCCTTGCGGCACCGCCAGCAGTGCGGATAGCTGTGTTGTATTTCCTGCCGGTGAAATAGCAAACCTGCATCGGCTAAATGTTGTACGATTGGTTCATTGGACTGCCAGATACTTTGCCCGCGCAAAAACTCCGGCACGCTTTGATCGTATCGGCCATCCGGCAATACCGGGCAGTAAACATCCAGCCCGGCTTTTCGACCGGTTTGATAATCTTCGGTGCCGTGGCCGGGCGCAATGTGCACCAGACCCGTGCCATCCTCCAGCGTGACATATTCAGCAGGAACAATGGACTGCCTGCGGGAGCTTTCCAGCGGATGCGTATAGCTGATGCCAGCGGCAATTAAATCTGCACCCGTGATTGTGTCAGAAATGCGGTAATGGGCAATGCCGGCCTGCAGCATCACGGTGGCAATGCGCTTGGCGGCCAGAATCACGACCTGGGGGCCGTTGTGCTCATAGGTAGCCACTGCATACTGATGTTCCGGATGCACCGCCACCGCGCGGTTGGCGGGAATGGTCCATGGCGTGGTGGTCCAGATCAACACATGCGCGTGTTGCGGTTTGGTGCCCCATGCCGCCGGCCATGATCCGGTGGTTAAATCCATGGCGAATTTAACAAATATAGAGGTATCTTTTTTATTGGAATATTCCAGTTCCGCTTCCGCGAGAGCAGTCTGATCAAAGGTACACCAGTGCACCGGCTTGCGTTGCCGAAATACCAGCTCGCGCTGCAGCAGGCTCGCCAGCACATCCAGAACACCGCCTTCATACGCCGGATCAAGCGTGAGGTAAGGTTTGTCAAACTGCCCCAGAATGCCCAGACGTTCAAAAGATTCGGACTGCAACTTGACATATTTCATGGCGTAATCGCGGCAGCGCAGGCGAATTTCTCCCGCGGATAATTCCCGCATTTTTGGCCCAAGTTCTTTTTGTATGGCACTTTCAATCGGCAGGCCGTGGCAATCCCAGCCGGGAACGTAAGGTGCATCATGCCCCTGCATGGTGCGGTATTTCACCACCATGTCCTTCAGGACTTTATTGATCAGGTGGCCCATGTGAATATCGCCATTGGCGTAGGGCGGCCCATCATGCAGTACCCATTTGCCCTTTGAATGCGGCTGCGAGCGGATCTTCTGATACAGATTTTCGCTCTTCCAGCGGGCCAGAATGCCCGGTTCCCGCTGTGTCAAATTGGCTTTCATATCAAAGCCGGTTTTAGGCAGATTCAGCGACGTGCGATAATCTGCCGCAGGCTTGGGCGATACATCCGGTGATTGTTCTGTTGTCATCTGGCTCGTTTCAACCTATCTGGGAAAAACATCCAACCGCGCAGCATCAGGCCGCTACGGCAAAACCCATAATATACCGCCAATGGAGACCCAATGGAACGGCCGCTCCCGGTACCCCAAGGATCACAATCCCCATTTGCTTTTTATTTTTTTCCATGGAATTGGCTGGCTTTTCCCGGAACGTAGATCAGCCATGCCTTTCTCCGCCGCGTGCACGTCGTGTTCATCCTCCAGCCGTTGCATATATTCAGCATCTTCCACGGGCACAATGGTAACAGTCGCCTTTCCCCGCTGCTTGACGATGATGCGTTCGCCACACGTGGCCTTCTTTACGGCGTGGCCATGTTTCGAGGTATCTTGCGTGATGTGTGTACTATCATAAGTCATCTGATGTTATTGTCCAACAACCCTATCTCCGGGTCAACTTTGCCAATCGGCGGACCCATAACCGCGCGCAGGGCAAAATCATGGGTAGCAAAGCCAACTTGAGGGTATTAGGAAAGATACCGGCATTGTAATATGGAATTCCTGCGACGTAGTTGTATTCATGAACGTCGCAAAATTATGTTTCTGCATGAAGTTTTTTGGACTCGTCGGTTGCTTTTAAGGTGAATGGTTATGAATCGAAGAAAATTTATAATGTTGTCCGGCGCGGTTGCTGCGGGTACAGTCATAAAAGCGAGATCGGCTTCCTCGGCAATTATTTCTGGGCACTGGCGAATCGGGCCTTTTGTGCGGCCGGCAGATGGCCAGCCGATCATCAGGCCCGATCCCAGTTCGGTGTTTACCGATCCGGACACGCATGGTCTTTCACATTGGGAATTTGCGCATGCGTTTAACCCGGCAGCGATCGCGTGGAATCATAAGTTGTATGTGCTTTTCCGTGCGGAAGGAGAGCACGGTGATGATATTGGTGGATATACCAGCCGCGTAGGCTTGGCGGAAAGTTCCGATGGTGTTGATTTTACAGTGCTGCCGCATCCAGTGCTGTATCCCGCGCCAGGAAAATGGCAGAAAGATGAGTGGCCGGGCGGCTGTGAAGATCCGCGCATCGTTCAGGCGGCGGATGGAACATTTGTGATTACGTTTACCATGTGGAATCGCAAGGTGGCGCGGCTGGGCGTGGCAACATCAAAGAATTTGACGCATTGGACGCATCACGGCCCGGTGTTTCGCCAAGCGTATCGCGGCCATTTCGCAAATACCTGGTGCAAATCCGGTGCGATTGTTACCCGGAAAGTCGGCTCGCAAATTCTTGCCGCCAAAATCCAGGGCCGATACTGGATGTATTGGCATACATTGGGGCAGACATATCTGGCCCATTCGACTGATTTAATTCAATGGACACCGGTTGTAGACGCAGCCGGGAACCCCGTCTGCGTATTACCCAAAAATAAGCCGGGACATTTTGATTCATGGTTGACGGAGTCCGGCCCACCGGCCCTGCTGACACCAGCCGGCATTGTGTTTTTCTTCAATGGCATGAGCGATGGCAAAATCAGCCGGGGGCCAAGGATTCCGCCGCGGCAATATTCCGCGGGGCAGGCGCTGTTTTCCGGTGAGAACCCGTCCCAACTTATTTATCGCCCGTCGGAGCCATTTTTCCGACCTGAAGAATCATGGGAAAAAACCGGACAATATAAAGCGGGCACCACCTTCATTGAAGGCCTGGCGTGGTTTAAGGATAAATGGTTTCTTTTTTATGGCGGAGCGGATACTGTGGTGGGAATGGCGGTCGCCAAATAGGTCGGGATGCAATGGCCTCGGAATTAAGTGTTCGGATAACCAAGTATTCACTGGTGGAGATATTTCAATGCGTGAAAATTCCGGTATGGAAAATGGTGCTTTGCCGGCCTCGGTGCCCGGAATCGGGCCGATTGTTTTTGCGGTAGCGGCGGCGGCTTTGGCCGGGCTGCTGTTCGGATATGATACCGGGGTAGCATCGGGTATTCAGGGATATCTGCAAACGTATTTTCATTTAAGCAATACGCAATTAGGGTTCGCAATTGCGTGTCTGGAATTGGGGGCAGTGCCTGGTGCCATGTTCGCCGGGACATTGGCGGATCGGTTCGGACGCAAGAAGTTATTAATTGTCTGTGCGGTGCTCTTTGCGGCATCCGGCTTGCTTTCCGCCATCCCGCAATCCTTAACGGAACTTGTCCTGGCCCGCATCATCGGCGGTGTGGCCATTGGCGCGTCTTCCATGGTTGCTCCGGTGTATATTGCGGAAATTTCCCCGGAGCGCCATCGCGGGCGGCTGGGATCGTTATTCCAACTGGGCATTGTCATCGGTATTGCCGTGGTCTACTGGGTTAATTATTTTATTCTCAATGCGGGAAATCATATTAACGCCGCTAATCATCTGGCGGGCATGAACTGGAATCAAACCATGGGCTGGCGCTGGATGCTGGGATCGGAAACGTTGCCGGCGTTGCTGTTTCTATTGATGATTCTGGCGGTACCGGAAAGTCCGCGATGGCTGGTGATTAACAATCAGGAGCAGCGGGGGCGGCATATTCTCACCGGCTTTATCGGGTCCGCCGCGGCGGATCGGGAAATTAAGGCGGTAAAAGAAACAGCCGCCCAGGAGGATGGCCGGTTTGCCGAATTGTTCACCCCACGCTTTCGGCTTCCGCTGATTATCGCACTATTTCTGGCGGTATTTTCACAATTCAGCGGCATCAATTCCATTATTTATTATGCCCCGCGCGTTTTTGAGGCGGCGGGCATGAAAACGACCAATGCCTTCGGCTCAACGGCTCTGGTGGGAATGGTCAACCTGGCATTCACGTTTATTGCTGTGGGTTTTGTGGATAAAGCGGGGCGCAAATTGCTGCTGGCGATTGGAACGGCGATACAGGTTGTGGCTCTGGCATCGGTGGGATTAATTTTTGCGTTTGCCAATCGCATACCGGTAACGACGATGAATCATGGCCACGCGGTGCATTCCATGGTGGTGCATTTCAGTCACGGGCAGGTGGTGATTCTGATTACCAGCATCCTGACATTTATTGCGGCCTTCGCGATGGCGATGGGGCCGATGCCGTGGATTATCATTTCTGAAATATTCCCCGCCCGCATTCGCGGGCGTGCCGCGTCGGTGGGAGTATTGACGCTGTGGATCGCCATTTACGTAGTGGCCCAGACGTTTCCAATGTTGAAACACAGTGTGGGGCTTACCGTCACGTACTTCATTTATTCCGGCTGTTCGCTGATAAGTTTCCTGTTTGTGCTGCTGGTGCTGCCGGAAACCAAGGGCAAAACACTGGAACAAATCGAAGCCGACTGGCATTATCGGCATGAAAATAAATTGGCGGGAAAATAAATAGGTAAGACCCTGTGGCCAATCGGCCTGGATGCGACCTTCACTGCCAGTACTGCCAATACTGCCAATACTGCAATTACTGCAATTACTGAACCCACTGAACCTGCCGTTGTCGCGATCGCGTCGATGTGCTTATAATTCATCAGCAGAGGAAAGTATAAACTCACAGCGAGGTGCGAATCTTTATGGAAGAAGTTGGAGCATTTGATCTTCATGCGGCTTTTCTGCGCCGCGCTGAACGTGATATTAAAGCATTTCTTGAAGCGTTTGCCACGCGACTCGAGCAATCTCTTCCAGGGCAGGTGCAAGTGCATCGGAAGAAGGATTCGTTGTTTGCAAAAACGCAGCACGTGGTGGGGATTACGATTCATCTGGGGGCTAATCGGTATGTGCTGGATAACTCCGGCCATGGCCTGCAATTAAGCCGGTGTAATGAAGTGCGGGGCATTGTGTTAAAAAACGAGGAATTACAACTGCCTGACTGGCTTGCAAGCCTGAATAAGGAACTTGGAGCCATGTCCACCAAGATGGCCGGAGCGCAAGGTATTTTGCATGAATTTTTGATGAATTAAATAATATTAAATGATATGTCTTGCAAGCCCATGCGCTTGCCGCTATAAATCCCAGTATAGAGTTTCTTGGACTTGCTTGAAAAGACCAAAAACCGCCACGGCTCCTGTTAAAAGGGATCTGCCATGTCATTGTTTGGCCGCATATTAGGACAGAATTCAGATCCGGATCGGCAGCAGCATCAGGCCCAGCAATTAGCGCGCAATCAGGCTTGGGACACGGCACTAACCAATCAGACGCTGCCGGACTTTGTCAAGCAACGCCTCGCCGATACCAAATCGGGGAAGTTGCCTTGGATATCCACCGGTTCGGTGGGGGCGTTGCTGGCGCAAAGATCACATGGCATTCATCCGCTGGGAATGGTCTCGGGGAATTGCTGGTACCATTACGGCTATTCCTGGACGCGCGGACATTATGACGGATGGCATACGGCCATTGACCGCATGCGGCAAGAAGCAACGCTCATGGGTGCCAATGCGGTGGTGGATGTCAAGCTAAGCGCGACGCGCATGGAAGGCACCGGCGATGATCAAATGGATTACGCGGTGCTGGGCACAGCGGTGCGTATTGCCGGGTTGGCAACCCCGCGCACGCCCGTGATCGCAACGGTTTCGGCGTTGGAGTTTGCCCGCTTGATGGAATCAGGAATCTTACCGACCGGCCTGGCGATTGGGGCGCATTATAATTGGCATTATTCATCGAGAAATGCGTCCGGGCAGGGCACCTGGTGGAATCAGGAACTGCGTGAGTTATCAGATTTTATGACCGATATTCGCCGTGCCGCAATAGGCCAACTGGCCAGCGATGCAGCGCGAATTGGTACGGGCGTTCTGGCACGCGTGCAATTTTCGGAATTATTGCGCGGCGAGCCGGCGGAAAACGATCCGCGGCAGAGATTTTTGGGGCGGCACATTGCTTTTGGTACGGCGGTGCTGCATGAACCCGGGCGGCACATATCATTAAAATTAAAACCCGTGTTCAGCGTCAGCGATGGAAAAATGACACCGGTAATGCCTCGAGAAAAGGAGATTATCTAAATGGCGGACGAAACAGGCACACAGGTAAATCCGGCGTTGGCCGGTCTTCCCAAACACGCATTGGAACGCTTGCAGGGGCTGCGTGAAGCCGGGCAGAGCGGCGGCATATTTACCTCCGATTTATCGGTTAATGAATTTCTGATGGTGCGCGAAGCCGGCTTTGAGCCGCTGGGGCTGGTGGTTGGCTCATGTATTTATCATGTGGGAATTCAGTATGGATCATGGGGACAAAATCAGGAATTAAATGTGATCTCCCAGGCCATGTATCAGGCGCGGGAACTGGCCATGACGCGCATGGAACAGGAAGCATTAACACTGATGGCTGACGGCGTGGTGGGCGTTAGGCTGGAAGTTAAGCGTCTGGGTTGGGACAGTGATATTTTAGAATTCATGGCCATCGGGACGGCCATATCCCATAGTGCCGGGCATCCCGGCTTTAAGGGGCCAAAAGGCATGCCGTTTACTTCGGATCTTTCCGGGCAGGACTTCTGGATGCTCCTGCGTGCCGGCCATCGTCCACTGGCGATGGTGATGGGATCGTGCGTGTATCACGTGGCGCATCAGGGCGTGTTTAAGGCCATGGGTAACGTCGGGCGGAATGTGGAAATTACACAATTCACTCAGGCCATGTATGATGCCCGTGAACTGGCCATGGAACGCATGCAGAATGAAGCGAAAGAAGCCGGTGCCGATGGCGTCGTAGGCGTGCAGCTGCATGAAGGGTCGCATAACTGGCAGCCGCATGTGATTGAATTTTTTGCGGTCGGCACGGCAGTTAAACCTATTGAGGACAAGGCGTTGATTCCGGAGCCGGCCTCGCCGCAGATTGTCATACCGGTCAATGATTAAATGCTTGATATTGAAGTAACAACCCCTACAGGAGTTTTGTGATGAGCAACATGTTTCGCCGGGCCGCTGAAATTATTGAGGCCAAAGTTAATACATTTTTGAACCGTGCGGAAAATCCGGATGAAGCCCTGGATTTATCCTATGAAAAAATGTTGAGTGCGCTGCAGGAAACCAAGCGGCATCTGGCCGATGTGGTCACCGAACAGAAGACGCTGGAACGTCAGATGCTTGCTGCGGAAGGTGATTCGCACAGCGCGGAGAATGATGCCCGCATGGCCTTGCAGGCCGGGCGGGAGGATCTGGCCAAAGCCGCCCTGACGGAAAAACAGGCCGCGGATCAGAAGGCCGCTTCGCTTAAAGATGCCAGTGAACATGTTGCGGTGCAAAGCCAGAAACTCATCAGCTATGAAAAGCAGTTGGAAGATCGCATTGATCAATTCCGCACGCAAAAAGAGGTAATGAAAAGCCAATACGACGCGGCCCGCGCCCAGGTTACCGTCAGCGAAAGCATGGCCGGTATCGGAAATAAGCTCGGCAATGTGGGCGATGCACTGCAACGTGCCAAAGATAAAACCCAGCAGATGCAGTCACGCGCCGATGCGATGGAATCCCTGACCGATGCGGGCATTCTGGATGATGGCGTCGACGGCCGGACCAAAACCCAGCGCGATCTTGATGCCCTGCGTGCCAACTCCGGCGTCGATGCGGATTTGGCTCGCCTGAAGGGCGAAATCGGTCAAACCAAACAACTGCCTTCCGGATAATGGATGTACCGATCTGCCGGAGAGCTCCGCCCGCGAATTACCGCCATTATCTTACGGCAGCGGGAACTGCGTTGCCGGGTTGGACGCTTGGTAATACCTGCTGCGGGTAAGCGCGCTGCAAGGCGGCGCTGACAAGCCCCAGGAACATGGGATCGGGTGTTAAGGGACGGCTGGTCAGGCATGGGTGTGCTTGCGTAGCGTAAAAATACGGATGCACCTCAGGCGGTAATTCCAGCATTTGCATAATGGGCTGATTGGGCGCGTGGCCGCTGAAAATCAGACCGTGGCTGGTAAGCGTTTCAATATATCGCGGTTCGACTTCATAACGGTGGCGAAACCGCAGACGGACTTGATCCACGTTGCCGTAAAGCGCGGAAACACCACTGCCGGGTTGCAGGATCACATCTTTCCCACCCAATCGCATATTGCCGCCGAGGCCTTCAATTTTCTTCTGCTCGGGCAGAATATCAATAACCGGATTGCGGCAGTGGGGATCGAATTCGGTGCTGTTGGCATCTTCAAGTTTGCAGACATTGCGGGCGAATTCCACCACCGCCATCTGGAATCCCAGGCAGATTCCCAGGTAGGGAACCTGGCGCTCCCGTGCAAAGCGGACACATTCAATTTTGCCTTCCGTCCCGCGTGATCCAAATCCGCCCGGTACTATGATGGCGTGGCATCCCCGTAGAATATCCCCGGCATTTCGGGAGTTAATTTCAGTGGTGTCCAGCCATTGAATATTGATTTTGCATCCGAGATTGACGCCGCAATGCTCCAGGGCTTTATCAATGCTGGCATACGCATCGCGCAGAGACGCATATTTTCCCGCCACGGCAATCGTGACGGATTTTTCCTTGGGTTCAAGGAGCTTATCGACATATTGCTGCCACCGGCGGCGCGCCTGATCCTCCATGCGCTGGTTGACGCGCTCATGAAGATTTAAAAGCGTCAGAACCTCACGATCCATTCCGGCTTCCCGCAACATTTCCGGCACGAGATAAATGCTCGGCAGATCATGCATGGAAAAGACGCGCCGCATGGGCACGTTGCTGAACATCGAGATTTTCTGCCGTACTTTTTCAGTCGCCGGCGACGGGCAGCGGCACGCAATAATGTCCGGCTGCAGGCCCGTCTGCATGACTTGGCGCAGGCCCAGCTGGGCGGCTTTGGATTTCTGCTCTCCCAGGGATTGCGGTTCAATAATGTACGTTAATGCAACCACGCATACGGAATCTTCGCCTTCTTCATAGGCCAGTTCACGCACCGCTTCGATAAAATAACCGTTTTCATAATCACCGACGGTCCCGCCGACTTCCACAAATACCAGATCAGCCTTTGATTTTATCGCCAACTCGCGCAAGGTGGTTTTCACTTCACCGGTGACATGGGGAATCATCTGCACGTCGCGGCCCAGATATTTGCCATGCCGTTCGCGCTCGAGAATGCGGGTAAAAATCTGTCCGCTGGTGGTGAAGTTGGAGCGGGAAAGATTCTCATCCAACATGCGTTCATACGTGCCCAAGTCCATGTCGGTTTCCATGCCGTCATCCAGGACAAAAACCTCGCCATGACGGAACGGATTCAACGTGCCGGAGTCAATGTTCAAATAGCCCTCCATTTTGATGGGGGCAACGCGCAGACCTTTGTCTTTAAGAATCTTAGCCAGACTGGAACTGAAAATGCCTTTGCCCAGCCCGCTCATCACGGTGCCCAGAACCACCACATATTTGGTGCGGCCTTTTTCATAGCCTTCCGGGAAGGGGGTATAAAATTCCGTTTCCTGCGTGGCGTGGCCCACCGAGGCCAGCAGGTCGGGTTGGTTTTCATTATTCATCGCAGACCTCACGAAAATAGTAGGATAATCGATAATGCTCTTCAGGGAAAACCGTAAGCGCGTAAATTGCGAAAAACTTATGGCTCGGCACTGGCGTACCGCCGGACAAATGCTTCATAATCCTGCGGTGTATCAATGCCGTGATGGGCCTGCGGGGTGTCATGGACAATAATTCTGGCTCCCAGATACAGCGCTCGTAATTGTTCGAGTTTTTCCAGTTTTTCCAGGTCGCATGGTTCAGCGGCGGCAAGTTGCAGCAGAAATGCCTTCTGATAAGCGTAAATGCCCAGATGCTTGCGGTACAATCCGGCCAGCATTAATGCGCCGGCACCTGATGTCTGTCCGTCGCGGTCATGGGGAATGACGCTGCGGGAAAAATACAGGGCAAAGCGGCGCTGATCGATGACGACTTTTACGATGCCGGGATTCGCAATTTCGGCGGCATTATCAAATGGAGCAGCCGCAGTGGCCATTTGCACATCCGTCTTTTCCAGCAGGCGAATCAGGGCATCAATCAAATTCGGGTCAATTTCCGGCTCATCCCCCTGAACATTGACAATGGTATCAAAATGGGCGAACTCCTTCATGGCGGCTACTTCCGCGATCCGATCCGTACCGGATTGGTGCTGGGCCGATGTCAGGACAACCTGTCCCTCAAATTCCCGCACTGCATCAGCAATTCGGCGGTCATCGGTGGCCACGACAACGGCTGAGGCCCGTTTGGTTTTCAGGGCCTGCTCATAAACATGCTCAATAAGATATTTTCCGGTTTGCCGCAGCAGGGGCTTGCCGGGGAGCCGCGAGGAATCATACCGGGCGGGGATGACAATTAAACTGGACAAAGCACAGCCTTTCCTAAAGCTTCAATTTCCAGAGCAACGGTATATCCGAAACCGCCCCGCGCGGCAATTTGCGTGGGCGAGTATGCGTGAGCCGGTAACGGTGAAAATGGCCCCGGCAATATTCCCGGGCAAGGTAAATGTTTGCCAGGGCGATGAGCCAGGCGCGACTTTGTGGATAAGGCGCTCGGAAGAGCGTGTTCTTCGGCGCGGAATGTATGGGGTAAGAGATTCCTTTTTACTGGACACCCCTGTTCATTTGTTTACCGTGGTGGAGATCAAGGTGGCCAAGGTGGCCAAGTTAAAGAGGCAAGGTGGCCAAGATGGACATGTAGAGGAAGCAGTTGATGTTAGAGGGTTTGGTTCAAGGTGGCCAAGATGTCCAAGTTGTTTTGAATTTTTCCGGGGAAAATCGCAATCACGGCGAATATTTTGCGTGCGATCACGAAGGGGTTGAACCGCGGATAACGCCGATAACGCGGGCATCGGGCTGCGGCCCGATAGAGAGGTGAATTTAGAAAGTTGAGCAGTGGAGCAAATAAGGCTCGCGCATAAGAGTGGCTGTCGCCTCGATGAAACGCCCTCTCCGGCGGCCGATTGGAGCAGGGTTTAGGCCGCGGAGCCGGGGGCGGATTATTCACTTTTCAAACTGCGGGGCGGTACTCAATGATCACGGATCAATGACCAACGCTGCTATAGGGCGCGGGGGGCGAGTTTAACGAGCAGTGGGTGATGAGACACAGCTTTTGGCATCTGGCATCGAGCATCTGGCAGCGGGCTGTTAGAGGGGATAGGTTACAGCGGGACGCATGTTCCACGGATTAAACCGATGGACGCAGATTAACGAACAACGGCGCCTCGCGAAGTGAGTAATGAATAATGGATAAGTTATTGGAAGTTTCAAATTTCAAAATTCAGTATTGGGCAGTAATTGCAGTATTGATCAGTACATGCAGTACATACAGAATTAGACAGTGGATTCGGTGGTGGTCAGTTGGGGTGGGGTTGGCGAGTTTGTGGGGTGGTGGGTGTAGGTTGCGGCTAGTCCCTGGAGGGTCGTGTTATCCAGAATAACGTTGTGCGGGATAAGCAGATAGGACCAGGGTTTGCCGCCATGTTGCTTTTCATGGGCGGTGGCGTTGACGCACCATTGCGTTGCCGCAGCGGCCTTGGCTTGCACCTCCTTGGTAGTTAGCTCATTCTCGGCTTTGGGTTCACAGAGGAACTTCGCAATTTTTGTTTCGACAACGAAGTCCGGCTCGTAGGCCGACTCGTTTGTGTAGTAAATTTGGAAGTCGCGTTTGGCCGGCTTGAACCACTTGAGTACTTCCTTGTCATTTTCCAGGATCACGGCAAAACGCCGCTCCGAGTCTGAATCGAATTTCTGCACACGATAAAGGCACCTGGTGAACCCGGCGAAGAGCATCTTGGGGATATCCTGTTTGTTTGCGACCGGGATGCGGAAATCCTGCTCGGTGGCATCGGCGGGAGCCGAGTAATTGTTGGGCCGCAGGGTTGTGAATCCCTTGCTTACCTGAACTTCGTAGGTGGAAGCTTTTTCGACAAAATGATCCTGCATCTGGGCATGGATCAGGTTCACCAGTGACTGCTGGTGGTACTGAAGCACATTGACCACCTCTTCCTCATCCTTCAGGTAGGACCGCAAATGCGCCACGACCTGCCCGGAGAGTTTATGCAGCAGTTCGGCATTGTCGTCGTAGCACACGTCGTTAAAATCAATGAGGCCGCGCACCAGGTAGTTTTCGGGTTTCTCTTCAGGCGCGATGTCGGTGCTGCTCATAAGCCTATGCTGCTCCCGGCGGTGCAATTCCTGAATAAGAATCTCATTGTTCACCGGCTGGAGCCGCACACCTGACAGGTTAAGGGTGAACTCCCGGAAACCGCGCGTCACATCGCCTGCGAGTTGGACGGTGATGCGCGGAATATCAATGGACAGCTCGTTGCGCAGGGCGATAGTCCGGGCTACAACTTCCGCCAGATTCACTGACTCTACGGTGCCTTCCAGTTCCCCTTGTGCGGGAATAATCGCATTCCTTAATTTCTCGGCGATCTGCTGTTGGATTTCCGGCTTGGTGAGATCTGCGGATCGTGGCAGGTGCTCAAAATGGCGGTGAATAATTTCAAGGGTGGCCTTGGCCGCTTCTTGTTCTTTCGGTTTTTCGAAGAACAGTTTCTGTTGTTCACCTTTGGATTCGCCCCCGCCATCCCCAACGGTCCGTGGTTGAATGCGATGCATAATTTCGGGTTCTGCTATCACTACCTTGGATCGCTGGTCCGTGACATAAATAACCTTCAAACCACCCCGAATAACCGAGTCCGGGCTGTTGGCGTAATCTACAATCTCCTGGAACCGATCATGCGATACGATTGTCAAGCGATCCACAGCGCCGACGCCTGTCCGACGACCGTAGGGCAAGCGAAGCCCGCGCCCGATGGACTGCTCCACCAGGGTTTGCGAGTTCGCGGCGCGCAGCGGAACGATGGTGTACAGGTTAGTGACGTCCCATCCTTCTTTGAGCATATTGACATGAATGACAATTTCCGTCGCGTTGTCAGGCTGCTCCACGTTGATGAGTTGGGCAACGGTCTCATCGCGTTCCTCACCGCTCTGTTTGGAATGAACTTGGATGACCTTCCCCTTGTATCGCCCCTCGAAAAACGCGTCATCTTCAACGAACTTCGCAAGAGCATTGGCATGGTCGGTATCCCTGGCGATGACTAGCATGAAGGGCTTTACGATGGGCTTGCCATTTTCGCGGGCGTAAACTTCCAGTTCAATCTTGGTGTTCTCATGGATACGTATGCCGTCTTCCAGCTTCAGCCGTTCCAATCCGGCCGCGTCATAGCTCTTGGGATCGAAGTTTTCGCGGGTGGCTACGGCGGGTTCTTTGACGAAACCGTCCGTCATGGCACTGGATAGCGGGTAGGCATAGATGACGTTCTGGAAGGCTTCCCTGTGGCCGCCGCGTTCCATCTGGGGCGTGGCGGTAAGCTCGAGGCCAAGAATGGGCTTTAATTCGCTGATCGCCTTCATGGCCGCCGATGCCCGGTAGCGGTGTGATTCGTCCATGAGCAGCACGAGGTCGTCGAGCTTTGAGAGGTAATCGAAGTAACTTTCCCCGATGTATTCCTGAAGCCGACGGAATCGTGGAATATTGGTCTTCTCCGCGCCTTTGGGCGTCTCCGTGCTGGTAATCTTGGATATGTTAAATATATTGATGTGAACATTGGATTCGAAGAGACGCCCACCGCGAACGCCCCGGCCACTCTCGTAGTTGTCGCCGGTGATGATTTCCGGCGGCTCGATAGCAAATTCCGAAATTCCCTGGAAGACATACTTTGGCGTACCCGGCGTAAGATCCGAAATTAATTTATTGTAGATGGTCAAGTTTGGCGAGAGAATGAAGAAATGCCGGATGCCTTCCGCCCTGTAAAGGTAGGCGATAAAGGCTCCCATGAGACGGGTCTTGCCCACGCCGGTTGCCAAAGCGAAACAGAGTGATGGAAAATCCCGCTCGAAGTCCGTGGCCGCCGGGAATTCAGTTTTCACTGCCTGCAAAGCCGCGGCTACATCTGCATTCTTTTCCAGCGGCAGAATGTCGCAGATGCGGGCAAGGATCTCCAGCGATTCCCGCTGCGGGGGCCGCAGGCTCAGGCGGTTGCTGATGGTGTTTATGTGGGGATTCATGGCATCGCTCCCTGGCCCTGGGGATCGTCAGCACCGCGCTGGGATTTCGTGCGCGGCTGGACCGCAGGCGTCCCGCCTGCAGGTGGTGCCGACAGGATGTCGGCGGTCCGAATTTCGGCGGTCCCAATGCCGGCGGTCCGGGCGCTGCTCCACAGCCAATCCGCCGGCGTTTGGCATAAACCGGCCGCTACTGGGTTGGCCTCAATATAAGTTTTGGTCCGTGCCATGTCGTGTGCATCCTCCATGGCACGGTCAAAATATTCCTTCTGCCAGAATTGGCCTTGGCGGCCCAACACGTGGTTCGCTTTCTTGGCTGTATATGACTTCCACGAGTGCGTGATCGATGCCAGGGTTGCCGGCGCGGTGGGTGTGATTAATGTATGGACATGATTGGGCATAATCACCCACGCATGGAGATGGTACCGTTCGCCATTGAAATGAAGGAGAGCCTGGGCGACAACTTGCGCTACTTCGGGTTGGCGCAAGTAGCATTGCCCCATTCCCTGATCCAGTGCCGCTTCGATGCGATTCCGGCGCTCGACGTTGGCGGCGGGTTCGGGAAAGTTACAGAGTTCCGCCTCCCACCTGTCCAAAAGGTGCTGCGGCAAGCTGTCGTGCAGACGAAAAACCAAGTGCTGCGAACGATCACCTGGATCCCAGTGCGGCAGGTAACCGCGCGAGTGCCACCCGCGCCTGGCCAGCCCATTGGCAGGCTGCGACTGGACCGCAGGCGTCGGGCCTGTTTGGGCCGACAGGATGTCGGCGGTCCCAATGTCGGCGGTCCCAATCTCGGCGGTCCGAACGGCGGGGGGGCGGGAATTGCCTGTTGGAGCAGGCAATAGATTATCGGGAACTTCATTGTTCATGCCCCGGCCTCCTTTGACTCAAAGAGCGATGGTTCGCGGGCTGCAGTCTCCCTGCGGCGCTGGGCTTTCGTGCGCGGCTGGACCGCAGGCGTCCCGCCTGCTTGGGCCGACAGGATGTCGGCGGTCCGGGCAATTTGTGCTGCAGGCGTCCCGCCTGCACCTTGGGCAGGCAGGATGCCTGCGGTCCGAGCGGCGGCGGCCCGGAGGTCGGCGGTCCGGGGTGGCGGTTCCTCTTCGGGTGATTTGGTCGGCAAATTCTGTATTTCAAGGCTGTAATCATCGTGGCCCCATTCGCATTTGGCCAGTACGGCCTTGGGGATTTTCTTAATTGTCAGGTTCGGAAACCCATCGAGGCTTTTGGCGCGGAACGCGCCACACATGATCAACAGGGAACGGCTGTCTCCGACCTCATCGGAGAGGTTCTGCAACTGGTCGCGGGTGAGTATTTGTGTGGTTACATAGATGAAGTCGGCTTCGGTAGAATGGCCGTGCTGCCAATAGACCGTATCGCTGGGGGCGTAGATAAAACCTTCCAGCTTGCACATGGCCTCGGCGAGCATGGCGGGATTGAATTCCTTGCTGATAACCCAGTTATCAAATTTATCTTTTTTCAACAGCGACGGCCCGACGCGGTAATAGCGGAACCCGCCGCCGCCATTCCAGTTGACGGCCTCGGTGATACCGCCGGGATCAGTGCCGTCGACAACTTTTTTCATGCGTGGGATGATGTGGGTATGGCAGTGTTCGCCAAGCTCGACCATGATCCATTTGCGGCCCATTTTATGTGCGACAGCGCCGGTGGTGCCGGAGCCGGCGAAGGAATCGAGGACGAGGTCGCCGGGATTGGTGCCTAATGCAATTACCCGTTGAAGCAGTCCCTCGGGTTTTGGCGTGTCAAAGGCCTTGACGCCTCCGAACAGCGCCTTGATCTCTGCCTTTGACGTGCGGTTACTCCCTACCTCCCCGTGCTGCCAGATGGTTTCCGGCGGGCGGGAAGATACTCCGTCGCCGTAGATACGGTAGTAAGGTGCCCAGCCCGCCCGCCCGTCTACCCACTCAATGAGGCCCCGATCTTCCGCTACTCGTTCCTTGCTCCATCGCCACCGGCCTTCCGACCCATCTTTACGCGCGGGGAACACCGCACTCCCATCGGGGGCCGTGATCGGGAAGAACAACGTTGGGCGAGCGGCGCGAGCATCATCGCCCCCCATCGCCCGCAAGGGCTTTAGGTAGTAAGGGCGACCGTCCTTGTCCTTCCTGTCGTAGTGCTCGGCGATTCCGTCCCCCTGCCCCACGCCCTTGTTAATTCTGAAGGATTGCCTGTCTTTGGAGTAGACAAACAAATGATCGTGGCGCACCGAGAAAAACTCTGCATCCATTCGCGGGCTGTCGGCCTTCTCCCATATTACGTCTGCGAGAAAATTGGCGCGGCCAAACGCTTCATCGGCAACTATTTTAAAGTAATGGGCCTCCTTGTCGTCGAGGTTCACCCAAATACACCCGTCCTCGGATAGCAGGCGGCGCAGAATCTCCAGGCGATCCCGTATCAGGGACAACCACAGTGAGTGCTCAATACCATCGTCGTAATGTTCAAATGCCGAGCCCGTGTTGTACGGCGGGTCAATGTAGATGCACTTGATTTTGCCCGTGAACTCCTGCTCCAGCGCCTTAAGCGCCAGCAGGTTGTCGCCGAAAATCAGCCGGTTATCAAAGCTATCATTTTCGGAAACCCGATGCGCAGCATGATATGAGCGAGCCGCATCCTCAAGGAGTATCCGCGGCTCCAACTTCGGCCGATTCTCCTTGCCGATCCAGGTGAGTTCGAGTTTTGGTTTATGATTGGCCATAAGCGGAAATTGTACGGCAAATTTATTTTCCGGCCAGTGGCGGGGAGGTCTTCGGCGAGCGTCGCCGGCCCGCAAACTCCAAATGGACAGCTTGGGCCGTGTGGATTAATTGGATCGAAGGCGTCGCGCCTGCATGTTGTGCCGACAAGATGTCGGCGGTCCAGGTAATTTGGACCGCAGGCGTCACGCCTGCTCGTTGTGCCGGCAGGATGCCGGCGGTCCGTACCGCAGGCGTCTCGCCTGCATTTTCTGCCGACGGGACGTCGGCGGTCCAAGGGCGTCTCCGCCTGCACGCCGCACCTGCCATGGCCGTAGCGATCCGTGCCGGCGGCCTAAGCATCCGCATCCCCGGCGGGGGCTGACAGCGGATCCCTTGCCGGCGGATACTGTACCGACGGCCAGCGGTGCGTGCCGTAGTCGGTGTACATTCCCCTGTAGTCGATCCGGTGAAAGATGAGTTGATGGAACAGGGTCGCGACCGCGCCGATCTGGTCAACCCCTCCCTGATTGTCGCTGCGAAACTCCCGCCAGTCGCCATGAGCGGCGGCGTTGCGAAGTTTTTTCCAGGCCTTTACGCCATTCTCGGAAACCGCACCCAATAAGAGCAAGGCGTGGAGCCGGTCTTTGGCACTTGCATTTTTGAATCCGCTGATGGCACTCTTTGCCCGTCCCTTCGCCCGCTTCCGTGATGGTTGATTTTCTGTCGGCCAGGCGTCAACGTACGTCATCAAGTCATTCACAGCCGTGAGGTTGGGGGCACTCTGTTGGCCCCGATCGGGAAAGAACGTGTCCAGCACACTTTCGACCGCGACGGTGAGGACAAGGGATCGCGCCTCCAACGATAAGCCCTGCGAATTACGGACGGCAAAGACTTGGCTGGACAACGGGTGCAGTTTTGGATCTTCAGGCCGGGGGACTTTGAGTACATATTGCAGGTAGTGATCAAAAATCCGCCATACGTCCCCGGTCGGCGGTTGAAGGTGGTCAAGGATAGGCGGATGACAATCGTTGGAGCAAGCGCGGCGCGGCGAGCAAATACGGAGTCGCTCGGTTTTATCACCCACGTACCTTATTGCACTCCAACCAAGCGGCCCGCCAAATGTGAAGAGCATGGCCTCCCACACGCGCGGGCCAAGGTGATCTGGTAGAGCCTGTTCCCCAATTGCGCGCACGCAGGTGTTGCCGTGATGGTGGAACACCGCAAAATTCAGGCCGCAGGATTGGAAGGTGTCCGCCAGTACGGTCGTCAGATACTCCCCGCTGGCAAGCCTCTCTGGCTGTTCTATTATGGGCTGGCACCGACCGGCAAGTGCGTACGGCAGCGGCAATTCACTGCGGCTCCAGACTTCAAGCGAGAAACCATCAACGTCGGCGGGTCGCTGCATGGCAAGCTCGTGGCACGATGTCCGCACCACGTGTCCGGTACCTCCCACACAGCCGCTGGAGGCCGCCGACCAGATGTTCTCGGCCTGCCATTTGCGCCCCGATTCGTCTGTCGCATCGAGCGTTAACGATGTCACGCTGCTTGAGAGCGTTCCGGCCAAGCCGCCGGATTGAGGAATCCCTGAGTGTAAAAGCGCTCCATTGATAAATATCGTGACTGCGAAGCCATCTGGTTCGGTCTGGGCTATATAACCCGGACCAAGGTACTGCGTAGGCACGCCCTGAAGCTTCCCCGCGAGCGATATTTCAGTGCAGTCGATATGTAGTTTACCCTCCAGCAGCGGTCGCAGTATCGGCCAGCCCAGCGTCGGATCCAAGTATATCTCGGGCAGATCGCCGATACTGCCAGCGGAGTTTTCTGTTCCTAAATTCGTCACGCCAGCCTCCATCGAAAATTAACCACGGTCGTGGAGTTTGTATTTTGGGTCAGCTTTGCCTCGATCTGGGCGATCAAGGATTCGCGCCGCTGATCCACCGCGTCTTGTGCTTCAAATAAGGCCTTGCGCTTGGCGTTGCGCTGCGATTCCAGCGTTTTAATGAGTTTCTGGCCGGCGAGTTTTTCTTCTAATGAAAACGCCGTCTCCGCGAACTGCATTTCGAACGTGTAGCGAAGGATACCGCAAGAAGGAAGTGGCGGCTATGGCCCGATAGAAAAATTGTTTACGGCGCGGTGTTTACGGCGCGGTTTTTAGAAGCTGGTTTGATGCGTTATAATCGGGGGCGGTTATATTCTGCACGGAGGCGTACCGCATGTCAGGTCATCAGGATTCTTTTGTTCATCTGCATGGGCATTCGCATTATTCACTGCTGGATGGCGGGGCTACGCTGGACGGTCTTTGCGCCAAGGCTGCGGAAATGGGTATGCCGGCCCTGGGCCTGACGGATCATGGCAATGTGTTTGGGATGGTGGAATTTTATCAGGAAGCCAAAAAGGCCGGCATTAAACCCTTGCTGGGCTGCGAATTTTATGTGGCTCCGGGATCGCGCTTTGATAAAGATGCCCATGGCATCAGCGAGGCGGCCTATCACCTGGTGGTGCTGGCGAAAAATCAGGCGGGCTATAAAAACATATTGAAACTTGCCAGCTTGGCGTATACCGAAGGATTTTATTACCGCCCGCGCGTGGACAAGGAAACACTGGCTCGCTATTCCGAGGGTCTGGTCGTTATTAATGGCCACTTTGGAACGGAAATTGCAGCGTGTCTGCAGCGCGGTGACATGGCGGCGGCGGTGGATGTGGCGGGGCAGTATAAAGACATATTTGGCGACAACTTTTTTGTGGAATTGCAGAACCATGATGATCCGGCCCAGATTTCAGCCATTCCGCAATTGCTGGAAGTAGCGAAGAAATCTGGCTGTCCGGTGGTCGCTACCAATGATCACCATTATCTGTTGAAAGATGATTATGACGCCCATGACGTGCTGTGCTGCATCAGTATGGGTAAAACGCTGGCCGATGAAAACCGTTTACATTATTCCCGACACCTGTATCTGAAAAGCCCGGCGGAAATGCGGGGGATTTTTCGTGACATCCCGCACGCGTGTGACAACACGCTCAAAATCGCTGAAATGTGTGATGTGCAACTGGATTTCTCCAAACGCCATGCTCCGGTTTATACGCCTCCGAATAACCCCACCACGGGGCAGGCCGTTTCCGCGGATGATTATCTGCGTTCGCTGTGCGAAGCCGGCGTTATTGAACGCTACGGCGAATTTAACGACATCCTGCGGCAGCGCATGGAACAGGAACTGAAAGTTATTCAAAGCAAAGGCTTTTCCAGTTACTTTTTAATTGTCTGGGACTTCTGCAATTTTGCCCGGCAAAATGGCATTCCGGTCGGGGCCAGAGGGTCCGGTGTCGGCACATTGGTGGGCTACGCGCTGGCGCTGTGCAATGTTGATCCGATTCGCTATGACCTGCTTTTTGAACGGTTCATGGATCCCAGCCGCTCGGAAATGCCCGATATCGATATTGATATTTGCCAGGAAGGCCGCGGCAAAGTCATTGAGTATGTCCGGAAAAAGTATGGCAATGTATCGCAGATCATCACATTTTCCACGTTGGGTGCCAAAGCCGCCATTAAAGATGTAGGGCGGGTGATGGCCATGCCGTTGGCGGAAGTGGACAAAATTACCAAGCTGATTCCCGGCGGCGTGGGGGTCACACTGGATAGCGCTTTGCAGGTGGCGGATCTTAAAAAGTTGTATAAGGAAGATCCCAATGTCATGCGGCTATTTGATATTGCGCGCCGCCTGGAGGGGTTGTGCCGCAACGCCGGAATGCACGCAGCCGGCGTGATTGTCTGTGATAAGCCGCTGGATGAAGTGGTGCCGCTGTATAAAAGCGGCGATGATATTATGACGCAATGGGACGGGCCGACATGTGAAAAGGCCGGTCTGCTGAAGATGGACTTTCTTGGCTTGCGCACGCTGACCATCGTGGAGCGGGCGCTGGCGCTGATTGAAGCGGATTATCCCACCGGTCTTCCGCCGCGCCAGGCCATTGCCTTGGATGGCAAGCCTCACGTAGCGGATCACCCCGCAGGCCCGCGTCCGGGGCGGCTGGACATTGAAAAAATTGATCTCGCGGATCAACGCGTGTACAAGCAGGTATTCCAGAGAGGACAAACCAAAGGCGTGTTTCAGTTTGAATCTCCGGGCATGAGAGAACTGCTCATTAAAATGAAGCCGGATCGCATTGAAGATCTCATCGCCGCCAATGCCTTGTTCCGCCCCGGCCCCATGGAACTGATTCCGGATTATTGCGCGCGTAAACATCGGCGGCAGCCCGTGCCCTCGGTGCATCCCATCATGGATAACATCCTGGCCGAAACCTACGGCATCATGGTGTATCAGGAACAGGTGATGCGGATATTCAATCAGTTGGGCGGCATCCCGCTGGCCAAGGCATACAAGATTATCAAAGCCATCAGCAAAAAGCAGATGGATGTTATCGCGGCTGAAAAGCAGCATTTCGTGGAAGGCGCGGAAAAGAATGGTATTAAAACCGAACAGGCCGCGCAGATTTTTGGCCTGATTGAAGAGTTCGGTAAATATGGCTTTAATAAAAGTCATTCCACACGATACGCCATCGTCGCATACCAGACCGCGTATCTCAAAACGCATTTCCCGCTGGAATACATGGCCGCACTCTTGACCTATGAAATGATCGATCAGGCCAAAACCACAGAATACATTGAAGACTGCCGCTTCCTGATTCAGCCCGATGGCCGCGTGGGAATTCCCATTTTGCCGCCGGATATTAATCAGAGCGTGGCGGACTTTGGCGTGGTGGATTCCACCATCTGTTTTGGCCTGGCCGGGGTTAAAGGGGTGGGGCAAAAAGCGGTGGAATCTATCATGGCAGCGCGCGGGAGCCGGAGTGATAACAGCCACAAACCCTTTACCAGTATTTTTGATTTCTGTGAACGCGTTGACCTGCGAACAGTGAATAAGTCCGTCATTGAGTCTCTGATTAAATGTGGAGCCTTTGACGCGCTGCATCAAAATCGGGCGGCCGCAAGCGCCGCTATTGAAACCGCCATGCAGTCGGGCAGTTCCGCGCAAACTGCCAAACGCGCCGGCCAGGAAAGTCTGTTTGGTGGGGGGGGTGGCTCAACCGCGATGGCGGCGGCGGCGGCAGAATATAAACTTCCTTCCATAGCGGAATGGCCGCAGGGGCTTAAAATGGCCAATGAAAAATCCGTGCTGGGATTTTACGTTACCAGCCATCCCCTGCGTGATTATGAAGCGATGCTGCATGATTTCAGCACCGTCACCACCCAGAGTATAAAGACCGCCAATGATGGCAAAGAAGGAATCCTGGGCGGACTGATTTCTAAAGTGGAATCGCGCATTGTCCGCTCCGGCCCCAGCGCGGGGCAGAAATGGGCCACCCTTATCCTTGAAGATCTATCCAGCAATGTAAAAGTCACGATGTTTGCCGGTGAATTTCAAAAGTTTGGTGATTTAATCAAGCCCGACGCTGTCATATTTTTCCGGGGCAAAGTGGACCGCACGCGCGAAGAGCCGGGGTTCCGCGTATATGAGGCCTTTACGCCGGAACAAGCTGTGCAGAAACTCGCCCGTGAGGTATTGATATGTGTTGATGCCCAAGCTGTCGATGCTCAATCCATTGAACGCCTCGCTGCTGTTCTCCAGCAACATCCGGGAAAACTGCCGGCAAAAATCCAATTGGCCATGGCTGAAGCGGATATCCCGCTGAAAGCCACGCTTAATTTGTGTAAAGCGGTCAGCGGCTCGCCGGAAGCATTGAAGCATATAGAATCATCGATACAGGGAGCTGCCGTGCGGGTGCTTGGCCCCGGAACGTATTTGAACGCCGCCCGGGCGCAAACGCCACAGTTGCAGGCAGTGTAAATGCACTACCAGCGGTTTACGACAGAAGCGACGACTTGCGATGGTGGCAGAGCGTGAATGGTTTCCGGGCGGCAGGCGGCGCAGTGATAGGCCAAGTCGGTAATTTCACCCTGCAACTGCGAGAGTAGTTTTAATACCACCGTTTCATCCAGAGGAATCGCAGTGACCGCCGCGCGGATAATGGCTTTGGCGGCACTGAACAAACAGAGAGCAATGGCTCGGACTTCCTGAGCTGTCGTTTCACTTACCAACGCGCCAAAGGCCATAGCATGATGCAGATCGGTGCGCGGTGCCAAAGAATCTACTTGCCCGTGCATGGCTTGTGCCCAATCCCAGCGGCGGGAAAGCTCCCACAAATGCGCCCCGAGTTCCAGTGAGGCCGCTTTAATATCCGCCGGCACCTGCGGCCCGGATAGGCAGGATGCCAACTGCGGCAATTCCGCCAAATCCCCCTGACGCGCCGCCTTAAATGCCCAGCCAACGGCTACGCCGTCACTGGGGCCAATGGATGACTTCAGACCGGCCTCAAGAAGCTGGACAATCTGCTGCTCTGACCGCAAAAGCCCGCGCCGGGCCAGATCATTAATTTGAAAACAGTGTGCGTATCCACCGATGGTGGGGCCGGAATCAACCAGTTGCATCAGACCAAGTACATTCAACGCCTGAATCTCCGGTTCAGTGTCATACCCTCATCCTATATTATTGTATCGTATCATCCCGTCAGATCACAATAACATTTCATCAGAAGTCGTGTGGAGTGCCGCGCGATTGAGAAAAGCGGGATTTGTGCGCCTGGGCAAGCCGCGTGGCACCAGAATGCCGAGGAACCTGGAACCTGGAATCTGGAATTGGGCATCTCGGATCTCGCATTTAGCATCCGGCATGTTACGGAAGCGCTGGCGCTACTATTTAGCATTCCCGGCGGGATAAACCCACCGGCTCGCCTGTACCTCGTCTTCTAACTTCTAGCTCCTAACTCCTGCATTCTCGTTATCACCTGTCCCCTGTAACCTGTCACCTAACGGCGCGGCGCAGCGTCTGCACCGTGCCGTCAAAGTTCGCTACCAGCACTTCATCGGCCTTGTTGAGAAACAGTCCGGTTTCAATGGTGCCGGGGATATTGCGTATGGTCTGATCCAGAATTTCCGGTTGCAGGAGTTGCGCATCGGATGGATCAAAGCGGGCGTGCAGCAGGGGATTGCCGTTATCGGTGCGGAAGAGTTCCCCGCCGGCGGTCATGCGCGGCGTGGCGGTGGCCCCAATAGCGGCCAAGGCTCGCACCACCACCGGCATGGCGAATTCCACCACTTCGACAAAAACCGGAAAGCGCGATCCCAGATGTTCTACCAGCTTTTCCTGGCCCACAACCACCACATACCGCTGGGCAATGGACGCGATGACTTTTTCCCGCAGTAAATCACCGCCTCCGCCCTTCGTAAGATTGAGCGCCGGGTCCACTTCATCGGCGCCATCCACCGCAATATCCAACCGGGTTATATTTTCCAAGCGGCCCAGCGGTATACCAACTTCAACCGCCAGCCGGGCTGTGGATTCAGAGGTAGGAATTCCGACGATAACCAAACCATTTTCCCGCACGCGCTTGGCCAGCATTTTTACAAACGCATGGGATGCCTTGCCGCTACCCAGACCCACCGCCTGTCCATTGGTAATAAGCTCCGCCGCCATGGCTCCAATGGCGTGCAACTGTTCGGGGGTGGCAATTCTAGCGGCTTGCGTCATTGAGCATCCTTTTGATCAATACCAGTAAAAAAACTTACAACTTCGTTAATACAACATCAGCGGTTGGCGACACGGTGGCTTCACCATGCAAAGATCGCCCGTCACTGCGGGAAAAATCGATGATATGCAGTTCCGCCTGCGGTTGCTGATAATAATGACTTACACTGGCATGGACCACCAGGTCAAGCATCATTCCGACCGTCAGCAGCGGTTCAGCATCGCCTAATCCGAATCCCACAGCCCGGAAACGGCGGTCATTTATTTTCAGTTGCAGCATCATATGCGTGCCGCGTGCGCCCATGCGGCGTGGCGGTACGGCAACCTGAACCTTGCGAATGAGAAGTTTGGGCTTAGTATTGCCGCAGCCAAAGGGAGCCATCGCTTCCAGTTCACTAAAGGCCTGACAATCAAGATCAGATGGTTCCAGTTCCCCATCAATATTCAAACCGGGCGTCAGGCCGTCAGCGGGTTGCACCTCTTTGGCATAGTCGCAAAATTTTCGGGTAAACGCATCGAGTTGTGCGGTGTGCATTTTTATACCCGCCGCCGCCGCATGGCCGCCGCCGCTTATTAACAGATCGCGGCAATGCGCAACGGCTTCATGCAGGGCAAAACCGGGAATGCTGCGTCCGCTGCCGCTGATGGTCGTTCCATCATCCGTCAGCACAAAGGCGGGGCGGTTGAAGTGATCCACCAGCCGGGCGGCCACAATTCCCACCACGCCGGAGTGCCAGCCCCGTTGGCACAGCACCAGTGCTGCGGGAAGCTGCGGTAACTGCCGGACAAACTCCATGGCTTCAGCGGTTATTTTCCGCTCGGTATTCTGCCGTTCCTTGTTTTTCGTCTCCAGATATTCCGCCAGTTCATCGGCGCGGCCGCTATCTTCTGTGGTGAGCAGTTCGACGGCCATATTCGCATGACCCATCCTGCCCGCGGCATTAAGCCGGGGTGCCAGAGAAAAACCCACCGCCGTACCATCAATGCTGCGATTTTCAAATCCCGCTACACGGATCAGCGCTTTGATGCCGACCATATTGCATCGCGATAATTGCTTTAAGCCGTAACTGACCAGAATGCGATTTTCATCCAGCAGTGGCACCACATCCGCGATTGTAGCCAGAGCAGTCAAGGCGGTAAAGTCAATTAACATATCTCGATATATTGTTGAAAGCTTGTTGGAACCGCACAGTTTTACCGCGATGGCCCAGACCAGTTTGTACGCCACACCGGCCCCGCATAATTGGGTATTTCCGGTTGCACATCCGTGCAACCGCGGGTGGGCAATAGCATGCGCCGGCGGCAAGGATGCCTCATATTCATGATGATCGGTGATGACGATAGTCATACCCGCATCGCGGCCGGCCTGCACCGCCTGCACCGCGGTAATGCCGCAGTCCACTGTCAGCAGCAGGCGTGTGCCGCGCTGGGCAATATCTTTCACCGCATCAATGGATAATCCATAGCCTTCCTCAATTCGGTGGGGGATATAAGTATCAAAGTCCGCACCGGCGGCGGTAAGCAGGCGGTGCAGCATCGTGGTGCCGGTTATGCCGTCCACATCATAATCACCATACACCGTGATTTTGTCCTTCTGTTTGATCGCCTGGGCCACCAGTTCCGCACAGGCGTCCATACCGGGAATGCTTTGTGGAAGAAAAATATTCTTAAATTCCGGCTCCAGAAAGTGCCGGGCACATTCCGGATTTCCCATGTCTCGTGCCAGCAGCAGCCGGGCGGTCAACGGGTGACGGCCAAGGCTGCGCGACAAGGCGCTAACCTGCTGACTATCAGCCACGGATTGCGGCAGATTCCATTGCCGCTTGAGGAAGCTATGCGGTTTTATGCTTGACATGCTCAAGGTGTTGACCTCCGTGTCCTGGTGTTGGTAAAACCGCGGTTATTACACGGTCACAACCATGGAACTGTGAACATATCTAACTGCATTTTCAAATAATTGCAGGCCATCGGGTGCAGCGGCACCATCAAGCCGGGTCCAGAATGGATGGTGGCGACGATGAATAAATCGTTCCGGGTGCGGCATTAAGCCCAAAATCCGCCCCGTGGTATCGCATATTCCGGCAACGGCTCCGGCGCTGCCGTTGGGGTTTTCCGGAAAATCTGTCGCCGGGTTTCCATTTTCGCAGGTGTAACGGAAGACAATCTGATCATTGGCTTCCAAGGCGTCCATAATGGCCTGATCCCGCACGGCAAATCGCCCTTCACCGTGAGCCACCGGCAGCAGCAGAGATTTCCCCGGTTCGATCCATTTGCAAACAGATGATTGAGATTGTAACCGCACCCAGCGGTCCTCAAAGCGAGCCTGGGAATTATGCGTCAGGGTGGTGGTAAATATATCCGACGGTTCCAACTGCGGCAGCGGACCCGGCAGCAAGCCGGCCTTGACCAGCACCTGAAATCCATTGCACACACCCAGAATCATCTTGCCATCGCGCACCCATTGCTCCAGCGGCTCACGCAGGTGATGCAGCAATTCATTGGCCAGGATTTTTCCGCTGGCAATATCATCCCCGTAGGAAAATCCGCCGGGAAAGCCCAATATCTGATAGTCGGTCAATTGCCCCGGCTCGGCCAGCAGGCGGTGGATATGCACCGTTTCCACCACGGCCCCCGCGCATTGAAAGGCCAGGGAGAGTTCCTTATCACAGTTCGTGCCCGCAGTTCGCAGCAGCAGCACTCGGACAGTTGATGATTCCATGAAGCAATCCTTTTCCAACCGGAGGCATTATCGCACCGAAGTGGTCGAGAACTCAAGCGCCCGGGGGAATTACGCCGCCGCGGCGAGGCGGCTGCGCGTGGAATTCGGAACCTGGAACCTAGAATCTGGAATCTCGCATCCGGCATTTCGCATTTTGCATCTGGCATTTAGCATTTGGCATTTTCTGGAAGAGCTGGCGCTGCTATTTTCCATTTTGCGTGGCGGGACGATGTCGCCGATTACTGCATGTTCTGGAATTACTGCATACTGAATCTGTAACCTATGACCCGGTGCCTCAATACACTGCTGTTACCTTTACCACTAAAGCAAGCTGGCTCGGTTTGGGGCTAACAGCCTGCTTGACATAACAGCTAACCGACCGTCAAATATCTTTAAGATGAATGGGCGACTGCCAATCTGCTGCTATCAAGACCTTGCCGATTCCCTGTTTCGTGGGTTGGCTATGGAGGCGAAATATTCCCGGGCCTGCGCGGCAGTGGGCTTATGACGCCGACAGAACTCCAATCTCTTACCGAAAACCTTCGCACGCTGCCGAGCGAAACCGAGTGGGTTGAGTTCAAGCACAATATCGTCGATCCGCATGAGATCGGCGGTATATTTCCGCGCTTTCCAACGGCGCTGCGTTACACCGTCGCCCCCAAGCCTTCCTGCTGTGGGGAATTGATAATAGCTCCCACAAATTAACGGGCACATCATTTCGTCCACGCCAGACGAAAGTCGGCAACAAAGAACTCGAAAACTGGCTGCTCCGGCTGCTTACCCCGCGAGTCGATTTTCGCTTCCACGAAGGGGAGGTGGACGGCAATCACATCGTGCTGCTGGAAATTCACCCCGTGTCGCATCAGCCAGTGGCTTTCGAAGGCGCCGAATACATCCGGGTGGGAAGTTACAAGAAGAAACTCCGAGATTTTCCCGAAAAAGAGCGAGCACTTTGGGCCGTGTTTTCGGAAACCGTCTTTGAAACCGAAGTGGCGCTACCGTCGGCTTCCTCTGACGAAGTATTGGCATCAATTGATTATGTTGGCACATTCCGTCTATTGGACATTCCGCTCCCCGACAACCGCCGGGCCATTTTGGAACGACTAAGTGCAGAGCGCGTGATTATCCCTCGACCGGCCGACCGGTTTGACATCACGAACGTCGGAGCGGTGCTCTTCGCCGCTGATCTCCGTTATTTCCAACGGTTGTCCCGCAAGGTGCCGCGGGTGGTGATCTACCAGGGCGAAAACAAAACGCAGACAGTTAAGGAGCACCCTGCCTCGGCGGCCGATGTTCCCCGGCCGGGCTACGCGGTTGGGTTTGAGTCGCTGCTCGCGTGGATCAATGATCAACTACCGCAGAATGAGCACGTTGGGCAGGCTCTTCGCAAGACAGTTCGGCTTTATCCGGAGGTCGCCATCCGGGAACTCGTTGCCAACGCGCTGATCCATCAGGATTTTAACTTGTCCGGCACCAGATTTCCGCACGACGCCCCAGCACACTGTTGCCGTGCTCTTTGCGCCACGACCTTTCGCGGCTATGGACCGACGGGAGCGCATTCGAGCCTGCTATCAGCACGCATGTCTGTGGCACGTCTCGGGCAAGCGCATGACGAATCGCTCGCTTCGCCAACGGCTGAAGATCGAAGATCACTCGGTGACTTCGCGTGTTATCCGCGACACTATAGCCGCGGGCTTAATTCGCCAAGGCGGTGGCAGTACAAAGGACGCAAGCTATGCCCCATTTTGGGCGTGACTTAATTGTTGCGCCATGTGCATATCCTCCCATACCACCCGCGCCAAACATCATAAGTGCCCTAAAACATGATACTTGCCACTGCAGGGAATTGTTGCGCCATGTGACAGGCGTGGGTATTTCAGGCCCCAATTGCACTACTTTGCTTGGATTTTCGCCGGCAATTAGGACGGCGAGACGTGGCCGGCTGCCCCTTAACCCGTTGGCTTCTGCGTCTTCGCCCCTATTTTTTCCATATTCGAACATTTTTATGTTCACGCGGACAATATCTGTCCGCGGGGGGTGGTAAAAATGTATCCATGTCATGTTCGGGTGGTCCGAACAGGGGTTTTTTGAAAGGAGAGTTCGCCATGATTAGCCTGTCCGCTTCAGCCGACTTGGATACGCCGTTGTCTTCTGAGAAGCAAAGCGAGCCGCTGCCGGAGCCGGCTGCGGACTGCACCCGCTTGTGTGACAATCCGTTCCTGTGCGTTCAGACGCTCAAATTTGTGCTCAATTTTC
>JAKBCC010000036.1 GCA_021808105.1 Planctomycetota bacterium | reverse complement strand
AGGCTACGGCTTTGCCGACAAGTCGAATGTTTGCAGGCATAAGGTCCGCTGTGGCTGGGCCGAGATAGTCGATTATCGGTAGATTGTCCACGGGATCCCTGGCGATCAGCTTGGTAGTTTCATTCGCAGCATCCACGGTTGGCTGGAACCATATAACCTTCGATGGGTCAATTCCTACCTATTCCTCGTACCACTGCAGCGCTTTTATGATCAGCCCGATTACGCCCTCACCAACTCGAACACGCATGTAATTGTCGCTCTTCTCTGCCAGTTCATACGCCCTTTTGGGGGCAGGCCCCCAGAGGTCACCGCCATGAAAAAGGGCGCTCGAAGAATTTTCCACCTGTGCTTGTTCGTTAAATTCTATGGCCAGGTGCACGTCAAGGCCGCCGCGGATTGGAACCCCGCTTGCAAGCGCGTAGATCATGGTTTCAGCGGTGGCGAGCAGCAGGGACTTTAGGGCGATAAACGCATTCGGATTCTGCGGGTCCCATGGGAAATAGATCATTACCGTATCCGAGAACATCTGGAATGTGACTTCGGGTACATGATATGCTGCTGAAGGCAGCGCCTCAGCCATTCCTTTGGCCAGCCGATCCCTGAAAAAAAATTCGCACGCCCCAAACTTTGCCCGCGGCTTCCCCGAAACGGTGGTAGTACTCGGCTTCGTTATCCCGTAGAAGGGTGAGGTCTTCGAGCGCCGAGACCGCCTCGCGTTGGCCCAGCAGGTCGAGGAATAAAACAGCGTAATAGGAGAGTTTACGGTTTAGCGTTGGACCGCCTGCGGCAGCGGAGTTTTCTGTTCCTGAATCCGTCATACCAGCCTCCATCGCAAATAAACCACGGTTGTGGAGTTTGTGTTTTGTGTGAGCTTTGCCCCGATCCCGGCGATCAAGGCTTCGCGGCGCTGATCTACCGCATCTTGTGCTTCAAATAAGGCCTTGTGCTTGGCGATCCAAGCGAGTTCCAGCTTATTCTTGTGGTTAGGCATCGGCTTCCACGTCACCGTTCAAGCCCCTGGCGGCGGGACCGTCGAGTTCCAACTTGGGTGTTGATTCCCTGAGGCGCTTTTCCACCTGCTTGATGTGTTCCGCCGGAGAAAGATTCTCCGGCATGGTGCCGCCGATGCGTTTGATCGCTTCCCGCACTTCCTTGCCTACCTGCATGTGCGTGTCGATGGCGTGCCGCTGCCCGTTGATGCCCTGGCTTTTTAATTTCTCGCGGGCCTGGGTCATGCGGAACTGGTTGGCGGCAAGCTCAGTGGTGTCCATGCGGTCCATCAGGTTTTCGCCGCCGGGGATACGCTTGCGCGTTTTGATCTGCTCGCTGCCCAGCCCGCCGTACAACCCCTTGTAGCCGGCATCATGGAAAACGCCGAACATCCGCCCCTGGACGCCGGCATCTTGGGCCGCCCCGGAAAGGGCCTTAAACTCCTCCTTTGTTTGCTGGCGCAGTTCAAGGCGTTCTTGGTCACGGCGGTAAGCATCAGTCAACTCCTGACGGCGGGTCTGGATGGCAAAATACTTCTGGGCGAGGGCAATTTCCGGCTTGCGCGGGTCGCCATTCTGGGCGATCAGGTAACAGGCGAAGCGGGAGAGGTGAAAATCAGGAACTTCCTGCACAGCGCCTTTGCCCCCGGCGATCGCTTTGCGCGCGCGCGCAAAGTGATGCTCCGGGTCATTCCCGGATTTCTCGCAGGAGATGACAGCCTTGGTGATCGCCTTCTCGAAGTTTCGCCAATGGTTGTAGCCCAACATGGATTGCAAGTCCCGGGCGCTGAAGTATTCAGCCCCGTGTGCGTTCACGAGTTTGAGTTCCTCGAAGCCTATGGCGGCGGAGGGAGAAGAATCGGGCGTGGGTAAAATCTCTGTCATTGCATAATCCTCCGGTCATTGTTTCACACTGCGGGATCCAGCCAACCGCTGGGCGGTCGATGACGTTCATATTTTCAACTCACGCAGCAACTCACGCAACGCTGCGTCGGATTGTGGACAGGGCCGGGGGCCACCGGTGCGCTTCAGCCGCTTCTCGATCTTGCTGACCTAGGTACGCTCGAGTTTTTGCTTGTTATGGGCCATAACCGGAAATTGTACGGCAAATTTATTTTCCGGCCAGCGGCGTGGATGTCTTCGATGAACATCGCCGGCCCGCAAACTCCAAATGGACAGCTTGGGGCGTGTGGATTAATTGGATCGAAGGCGCCTCGCCTGCTCGTTGTGCCGACGGGACGTCGGCGGTCCGTACCGCAGGCTGAAGCGCTGCGCTGCAATTTTTCTGGATACGAGATTCAAGGTTCTAAATTCCAGGTTCCGGATCTGAAATTTCAGATTCCAGATTCAAGGTTCCGGATTCTGGCGGCGGGGCGGCGGTGGGATATAATTGGGGGCGATGATGGTAAGAAATGTTATAACGGTTGGGTTAAATCCGGCGATTGATTGTGTGGTGCGGTGCCGGGGGTTTTTGCCGGGGGAGGTGAATTCCGGGCGGTTGGTAGCGCGCATTGCGGCGGGTAAGGCGGCCAATGTTACGCGGGCGCTGGTGTTGCTGGGGGAGGATGTGCGGGCGTGCGGGTTTTTGGGGGAGGGGGATTGGTCTTTCTTTAAGGAGCAATTGCACAAGCTTGGGCCTGGAGCGGTGGCGTGTCATTTCGCGCTTTTAGCGCAGGCCACGCGGCAGAATATAACCGTTTTGCATGGTGACGGGGAAACGCATATACGCCTCGCGGGCTTTGAGGTGAAAGAAACCGAAATTGCGGCTATGGAAAAGGACTTGAAGCAAACGGTGCAGCCGGGGGACGGGGTGTTGTTTTCCGGAAGCCTGCCAGTCGGGCTTTCCGCGCGGCAGTTTGGTGATTTGCTGGATGTAGCGCTGGGTTTGGGGGGCTTGGTGGCGGTGGATACGGCGGGGGAGGCGTTGGCGATGGCGTTACGCAAACCCTTATGGATTGCCAAACCCAATGTTGCGGAATTGGCTCAGGCGTGGGGAGTTGGCAAACTGGAAACCGTGGCGGATATTACTGCAGCGGCTCAAAAACAGGCCTGCCCAGTGGAAAATCTGATTGTGAGCCGCGGGCAACAGGGTGCCTTGCTGATCCGGCACGGCGAATGCTTTGCGGCAAGCGTGCATCTGGCGGAACCGGTGGTACGAACGGTGGCGTGCGGGGATCATCTGCTGGCGGGTTTTGTGCATGGATTAGCGCAGGGGAAAACTCCCGTGCAGGCACTGGGTGCCGGCGTGGCGTTGGCAACAGCGCGAGCGGTCTCCGAGGATTTGGAAATTTTTGATTCAGGGAAATATTCCAGGTTGCTGGAGCAGGTGGTTGTGGCACGGGTGTAAATTATTTGAACCTTATGGTAAACTTCTGCGTATTAAGGATGGCTTTGGCATTGTGCTTCAGCAGTTCATGGCCGAAAGCCGATAATATGTGCAAGATAACAGGCCGCTGGGCCAAGCCGGTGTGCGAGAGATATATAAAGAGCAGGCGGTTGGAGCGGTAATGTACCGCATTTGTAATGCTGCGGCGGATATACAGGCGGTACGTGAATAAGATTTTTATGTTTATGTATTTTTTGGTGAATTTGTGAGCCAGACAACCCCAACTCCAAGCGGTACTTCGGTCCGGATTGGTGAAGTAGCTATTCCCTTGCCGGAGCATAATCATTCGCATTCGGAACATTCTCATGCATCTGATGGCATTGCCTGTGCCTGCGGGCACGACCATGAGGCGGGGCCGCAGGGCCAAGCGGTGGGGCATAGCCATTCCGGTGTAAGTTTACAGCTGCAGCTTTCGGTTCTCGTGCCGACAACTGTAGCGTTGTTAATTTTGGCCGGTATTTTTTATCAGTTTCCCACGGAAGTTCCGATCGCCCGTGCGTTGGGGCTGTTGGCGGCGCTGATTTCCGGCGGGCCAATATTCTGGCAGGCGGCCAAGGGATTATCCCGCGGTAGAACCAATGTCAATGAACTTGTCGCCTTAAGCATTATCGGGGCCATTGCCCTGGGATGGCTTATTGAGGCCGGGCTGGTGGCGTTGCTGCTGCAGGTTGGTGCGTTAATTGAACAGGTGGCTACGGAAAGCGCCCGCAACGCGGTGCTGGCTTTACAGAATCTGGCACCGGTACACGCCCGTGTGCGTCGGGGCGAAAAAGATGAAATTATTCCCGCTGAAGCGCTGCGGGAAGGCGATATGCTGGTTATTGAACCAGGCGAACGCATCGCTGGCGACGGCACAGTGGTCACGGGTTCTACCAGCGTGGATGAATCCATGGTGACCGGGGAATCCATTCCGGTTGATAAGACAGCAGGGGGCACGGTTTTAGCGGGTACCATTAATCTGACGGGGTCGGTACAGGCCCAGGTTACACGCGTGGGCGAGCATTCGGCGTTGGGGCAGACGATTGCTCTGGTGCGGCGAGCGCAGCAATATCAGCCGCAGGTAATTCGTGCCGCTGATCGATTTTTCTCCTTTTATACGCCGCTGGTATTGATATTGTCGGTGGTGGCATTCTGGGTTTCCGGGCAGCCGGGCCGGATGATCACCATGTGGGTGGTGGGATGTCCGTGCGCGATGCTGCTGGCATCGCCGCTGGCAATTGTGGTGGCGCTGGCGCGGGCCAGTCGAAGCGGGATTCAAATTAAGGCCGGGCCGTTTGTGGAAGCGTCGGTAAATCTGGATACGGTGGTATTTGATAAAACCGGCACGCTGACCACGGGCAAATTTATTGTTCATAGCGTGCGTCCGGCGGAAGGCGTAGAGGAAAGCCGATTGCTGGCTCTGGCGGCGGCGGTGGAAAATCGCAGCAGCCATCCCTTGGCGAAGACCATCTGTTCTTATGTGCGGGATCGCGGGGTGGCGTTCCATGAAGCTGCGGATGTAAAGATTCTGGAAGGCCTGGGCGTGGAAGCGGAAGTGGATGGGGGGATGACGCGAGCGGGGTCGCTTAAAATTCTGCCGCCGGAATTAGCGGCAGGTGCGGGCAATGTGGAGGCTGCGGAATCGGAATTACCGCTGGTGCCGGTGTATGTGATGCACGAAGGGCGCTTAATGGGGTCAATTTGCCTGACGGATGAAATTCGCCCCGAAGCGCGACGTGCCATTAAGCATCTGCGGAATCTGGGTGTGAAGCGCATTGTCATGATGACCGGTGATCGCCGGAAGACGGCTCAAATGGTGGGTCGTGCGGTAGGGTGTGATGATATCTACGCCGAGCTGTTGCCGGCGCAAAAAGAAGCATTAATTCGGCAGCTTCAGCGCGGGGATCATGGCGTGGCCATGGTAGGTGAAGGTATTAATGATGCGCCATCACTGGCGGCGGCTACGGTGGGCATTGCATTGGGATTGCGGGGCACGGACGCGGCCATTGAAGCGGCGGATGCGATTCTGCTGAAGGATGATCTTACGCGTATTCCGTTGTTAATTTATCTGGCTCGTCAGACGCGTGTCGCGATTTATCAAAATATCGGATATGCTTTATTTTTCGCAATCTTCGCTTTGGTGGCGGCGGCCTTCGGCCTGTTCGGCCCGGTGGTTGCGGCCCTGATTCACATGCTGGCAGTGGTTGTCATAGCGGTGAATTCGGTACGGTTGGCGGGTGATGTCGGTGTGAACCGTAAGCCGTTGCCCATTGGCGTACGCAGAAAAGCAGCGCCCGAGGGTATCGGTGCCCCCGTGCTGTCTCAGGCGTGAGCGTCTTTTAACCATATTAAGAACTTTCTGCGGGAAGTTACCGGGTTGCGGGAAAGCGCCGCAATCTACAAGGGTATCAGCGGCTTGTAAGGAAATTCAGGCGTGAAGCGATCAATCACGGTAGCATTTTGGGTTTTGATGGGATTGCTGCTGGTCACAGCGGCTCTGGCCATTGCCACCTTCAAGTACGGGGCGGTCTGTTTCTGGGCGGCGATGTTCGCGGCTCTGGGGCAGACGGTTTTGGCGTTTCTGGCCTGGTGGGGCCTGCGATTGGCACGCCAGCAGGCGGCTCTGGTGGATGAGGCGGAAGCGGAAGCTAACGTGAAATTTACGCCCCTGGCCCCGATGGGCGCGTTTCACATGAGCTATTCCGATGAAACCGCCAGCTCGGCGGTGGCGGCACCGGCTCCGGTGGCCCCCGAAGATATCACCACGCTGGATACCGGTTTTCAGCGCGTGATTGTGGGTTTATGTTCCCTGGGATTTCTGGTGCTCGCCGGGCTGATCGGGCTTTTGGTTTATCATGATTTCGCTTCTGTTTCTCCGGGCCATCCCATTGTCATTTCTCCGGTTCCGCTGGATCCCGGTGCGGTGGTGGCGGCGGGGACGGCGTTACTGATTTATATCCTGCTGATTCCCTTTTCCCGTCCACGACCGGAAACCGAGGGCTTGGTTGATGCCTCGAACGGTATTGTAATTCTGGGCATTCCTGGTGCGGTCGTACTGCTGGCGGCGGTTATTGCGGTGTGGGCCAAGGTGGATTATGCCAGTCAGGCGGCAGCGATATTTATCGGTGCGGTGCTGGTTTTACAGGCCTTTGAATTGGGAATAAATTCCATCCGCAGCCATGGCGGAATTGTGGAATTGGACCAGGCCGGTGTGGATTTGCAGCAACTCCCGCTGGTGCCCATGCTTTCCAGCGGCTGGATCGTGGGTATTAAGGTACTGGTTTCCGAAAGTATCGGCATGGCCAGCAGCGGCACGACGGTCGTCGCCATTTTTTCGCGGTTAATTCCACGTATCTTGATTGCGGGTTTTCTGTTTGTCGTGCTATTAAGCACCATGCACGTTGTGCCGACCGGTGAGGTGGGCATTCTTGAACATCTGGGTGTGACAACTACTGCGGATCTGGCGCATCCATTACAGCCGGGGCTGCATATTTTATGGCCCTGGCCCATTGATAAGCTGCAGGATGAGCCGACGGATAAGGTCAATCTGGTGGTGGTTGGCTCGGAAGAACGGGATAAAAATCTGCTGGGCAACAATGCGTTCTCCTTTTGGAGCCAGCATATTTCCATTCCGGATCAGGAATTTTTAACCGGGGATGTCAATCCGGATGGGAGTCCGGCGTCGCAGTTACTGGATGGCTTTGTGGCGGCGTGGTGGCGGGTAAAAAACCCGGGCGAATTTTTTGATAATGTCTCGACGAGCAACATTATTGAAGTTGGAGGCTTAACGGGTGCCGGCTCCGCGCTGCATTTGCGGCGGATGGATTCGGCCTTGGTGCATCAGGTGCTTTTGTATGCTGTCACACGGGTATTTGCCCAAAATACACTTAAGCAGATCATGGAATCCAATGTGGGGCCGGTGTCCCAAAGCATCAAGCAGGCAATGCAACAGGTGTTGGATCAGATGAAATCCGGGATCGTGATTTTGAGTGTGGAAATTAAAGATATTCATCCGCCAAAAGGTCAGACTCAAAATACCGCACAGGGAAGATTGCTGGGACCGGCGGCGGCCTTTGAAAATGTTGTGGCATCGCGGGAAATTCAAGAACAACTGGTGGACGCGGCGCAAACAGAAGCCTATGCGGACGTGGCGCAGGCACAAGGTTATGCCAAGGGTAAATTATTGGCGGCTGACGGTTACGCCGCCAAGGTGGTCAATATTGAACAGGGCCGGGCCAAGGCGCTGACGGTTCAATCGAAAGCGTTTGCCAAGGCTGCTCCGGCGGCGATGTCGTGGGCGTTCTATCAGGCGTTGGGCAAAATGTTCGGGCGCATCAACAAAGTGGTTTTAGGCCCCAACGTGACGCCGCCGGAAATTTGGCAAATCGGCCATCGGTCATCGGGCAGTATGATGGTGCCGCCGCCGTCAGGGCCGCCGGGCGGGATGGGAACGCCGGGTGGACCGGGCGGTCCTAATTCCCCTGGAAGTGAAAGCGGTGCGCCGCAATAATATCCGGCTGGAAAACATCGGATCAGGTTGACAGGAAAGTTGAATAACGGAAAACCCCTTAAGGAAGTATCATGCGTAAGTTAGCTATTGGAACCATCGTGGCGGTTGTGCTGATTGTGCTGTTTTGCGAACTCTGCACAGTTGTAGCCAAGCCGTACCAGAAGATATTGCTGGATCGATTCGGGAAAATTATTTCCCATCCGACGCGCATCTGCTACAACTGGTTTTTATGTTATCCGACGGACCGGGTGATTCGCCTGGACATGCGGCTGCACTTGTATCAAAGCGATAACCGGGAAGTCAGCACCAGCGCCGGCGAGCCGATCAGCATACGCACTTTTGCACTGTGGAAAATCGTTGATCCGGTACTGTATGTGGATCGGCTGCCGGGGGGCACGCCCGCGGTTCAGCGGTACCTGGATAATAAAATCCAAAGTGCGGTTCTTAAACAGATCGGGCATTACACGCTGGATGAAATGTTCAACATAGATATCAAGCGTTTGAAAATGCAGCAGGCGGAGGAAAATATTCAGCAGAAAGTGGATGTCGGCATGCAGTCGCTGGGTATCGATGTGGTGAAGGTGGGCTTTGCCCGTATGACGTTTCCGCCCAATGTGGCAGCCCGTGTTTATCAGCGCATGACGGCGGAGCGTAATAAAATCGCCAGCGAATACATTAACCAGGGAGAAAAGCTGGCTCAGATCACCATTGCGAAGGGGAGCGAACAAGCCACGGAAATCCGTAGTGCGGCCAGCAAGCAGGCGGCCATTATCCGCGGGCAGGCGGATGCCAGTGCGTACGCTATTTTGAATTCGGTACAGGCAACGCCGCAGGCCCGGCAGTTTTATCGCTTCTGGAAATCCCTGCAATTGTTCCAAAGCTCCATGGGTAACAGCACGTATTGGGTCCTTACGCCGAACAATCCGGTTACCGAACCGCTATTTGCGCAGTTGAAAATGGTGGAAGGATCAGGCGCTAAAACGCCGATGAAAACCGACCCGCCGGCGGCCAAGTAATGCCCGGCCTTTAAGGCCCCGTGAACGTATAAGTACAGCAAGGTTCTCAGGAATGATCGAATGACCCAGGTTGATGAACATCATAATTCTCATACGCATGATCACCCTCATGATCATGATCTGAACGTATTGCCGCCCGGCGATCAGACCAGTCGCTGGGCAAGTCCGCAGTTTGTCCTGCTTTACTTTGTCATCGGTATCGTGATTGTCTGGATACTAAGCGGATTTTATCAGGTGGGGGTGGGTGAAGTGGCGGTGGTGGAACGGCTGGGACAATACGAAATGCTCCCCGGCGGCAAACATGCGCTGTTAATGGAAGCGGGTTTGCATTACCACATTCCCTGGCCCATTGATACCATACACATTGTTCCGCTGGAACGTGAGCACCTGCTGGAAGTCAGTGATTTTAATTCCTCACCGGCGGCCTCGGCCAATTTGGAGAAAGCTTATTTGCGCCGAGGGTATTCCAAGCGGCTGCTGAATGCTATTTTTAATCCGTATCTGATCACCGGCGATAAAAACATTCTCCATGCACGCGTGGCCGTGCAATATCAGATATCGCATCCGCTGCAATTTATTCTTGCGGTCTATCAGCCGCCCGGTGGGTTGCCCAATCAGGCGTGGGATGAAGTTATGAGCCTGCTGACGGATCGGGAATTAATTCATAAACTTGCCTACGCCACCGTGGATGAGGCGTTGTACAGCGGTAAAACACAGGTGGAGCAGGAACTTTATGACCCGGTTAAGCCCACGATTGGACTGCAACGTCTGGTCAGTAAGCTTAATCTGGGTGCACAGGTAGAGCGCGTGGAACTTAAGTACATTCATTGGCCCAGTGCGGTCAATCAGGCGTTTTCGGCCGTGCTCAACGCCCGTCAGCAGAAAAATCAGTATCACCAGGATGCTAAGAAACAGTTCAATCAACTGGTGAGTCGTGCCAAGGCGGACCGCCAGACCATTTTGAATCAAGCTCAGGCCGCAGCCGCCACTACGGTAGATGAAGCGCAGGGCGAGGCCAATGCCTTCAGCCAGGTTTTTGCACAATATCAGCAGAACCCACGGGTTATTACGCTCAAACTTTTAAATGATACATTAAGCAGTGTGATGAACAATGTGGGCCGGGTATTTTTCGTGCAGCCGCACCAGCAGATTATTCTGTCAATGCCGCCGCCGCCAAAAAAGGTTAATATTCAGTCAGCGCAGTAAGTTCGTGGCAAGCGTACCCCTTTGCGGGGCTTATTCTGGAGTTATGGATGGTTGCGGACAGCCAGGCAATACAAACAAGACAGCTTTCCAAAGTTTATCCCGGCTTTTTCAAAAGCCAGCAGGTGCCGGCTCTCACCGAGCTGAATCTGCGCGTGGATCAGGGCCAGATTTTCGGCTTATTGGGGCCGAATGGAAGCGGTAAAACCACCACGATTAAATTATTACTGGGGTTGATCAATCCAACCTCCGGCGATGCGCTGGTCATGGGGCAACCCGCGGGCGATCAGGAAACACGGCGGCGTATCGGGTATCTGCCGGAAGAAAGCTATTTGTATCGCTTCCTTAACGCCCGTCAGACCCTGGATTTTTACGCCCGTCTGTTTAACATGAATCGCGCTCAGCGCCGGCGCGCGGTGGATTATTATCTTGATTTTGTGGGTTTGGATCCCAGCGTGCGGGGACGGAGAATCGGCACATATTCCAAGGGGCAGACCCGCCGGGTGGCGTTAGCGCAGGCGCTGTTGAACAATCCTGATTTAATTATTATGGATGAGCCGACATCGGGTTTGGACCCGGTTGGTATGCTGGAAATCAAAAACATGATCATGCGTTTGAAGGAGGCGGGCAAAACCGTTCTGCTTTCAAGCCACCAGTTGGCGGATGTGGAGGATGTGTGCGATCGGCTGGTGATTTTATACCGCGGTCGCATTGAACTGGAAGGGGCTTTGCGTGATCTGCTGGAGAAAAAGGACGTATTCCAGCTTTCCGCCCGGAACGTTTCCGAGGCGTTGCAGGCTAAACTCACCCAGATTGCCGAGCAGGAAGGCGCTGTAGAAATTCTCACGGGCCGCGCGCGCGTGCGCCTGGAAGATTTGTTCAAAGAGCTTGTAGCACGCAAACGCAGCGGAGAACCCCGGTAAAAATGTTTGGTTTGTCCGTGGCTTACCGTGTCGTCAGGAATGAAGTATTCGCATGTTTGGATTATTACAACAGTTAGGCCCAAAACTCGCCGGAGCGGGCATTGCTTTGGGAACCGTTTATCATCCGCCGTCGCAGCACCACTATGTCAGCCTCTTTACCGATGTGGTTATGGTGCTGTTGATTCTCGCGTTTGTGCTGACGGCTTTTCGGGATATTGCCCGGCTGGGCAGCGGTTTATCGCGGGCCTGGGCCATCGGCCGCGTGACCATTGCCGAAGCCTGGAATGCCCGCATGTGGGCGGTGCCGCTGGTATGGTTTGCGGTATGCGTGCTGCTGGGCGTACTGATTGTCCGCGGCTATGAGCCTTCAGGCGTGGTCCGCGTTTACATGACCATTTTCCTCCGGGCGCAGGCCCTGATTTTGCTGGTGTATCTTGGGATACTGGCCTGCGTAACGCTGCCGCGTGAACGGGAACGCCATACGCTGGTTACCACGGGCAGCAAGCCCATTTCCCGCCTGGAATTGCTGCTGGGCAAAGTGATCGGGCTATCAGCCGCCGGGGCCATCATGCTGCTGATAATGATGATCCTCACCTGGGGCTACATGAACGTGCTGGATCTGAAAATCCGGCATGACGCACAGGTGCTTTATGCCATGCAGAAGAACAGCTATGACAAGGTCCAGCGCCGTATGCCGCCGGATACCGGCGTAAAATACCTGTCCAGGCATGGCATGCTTCAGGCGCAGAATTTTGTTTCGGGAAATTTAAGTATCGCCGGCTACGTTAATTACCTGACCAACCCTCCCAGCCGGCTGCTGAAGGGCGGAAGTTCCGAAATACTTTACTTTGAATTTCCCTCGCTGCCGGCCACCGAGTATTACCGGCCCATGTTTAACTTTGAGTTTGGTGTGGTTCATGCCCTGCCTTCCACCAAGCCGGTAACGATTGATGTGACGCTGGTGCAGCGCAGCAACCCTATGAATACCCAGGAAGCAACCTTAACCCTGAATGCCCAGGGGCAGGTCTTCTGGATGCCCAAAAATCCGACGGCATTTTTCAGTTATGGTAATCCGCAAACCGGTCAGATTTATAATCCCGGGCCCGTGGTGGTCAAAGTAACCTGTCCGAATTTTGGGGTGTACCTGGATATCGGTAATGGCTTACGACCGCCTAACGAGACCAGTTGCATGGCCGTGAGTTTAGATACCAACCGCACGCCGCACCATTCCGGTATGGTTGCACCCAGAGCTAATCCGGTGATTACCGGATTTAAAAATAACGGCAAACAGGAAATTGTCGGTCCCAGTATCCGGCATCCGCAGATTAAACCCGAAGTGGCCTCGTGGGATTTCCCGAAAGTTGACCAGCAGCAAATTCCGATCGGTCCGCATGGGAATTTTACCGTTCACATGGTGATCAGTGTGGATAAACAATCCAATGAAGCCCGGGCACCTGTGGCGCAGATCGTGGCGTACAACACCAGCACACCACGCGATCGGACGGTGCAATCGGTTTATGTCAACGAAAAACGCATCACCACCATCAAGCTGCCCTCCACGCTCCTTGAGGCCGGCGATCTGATTATCAACCTGCGCAGTGAAGTGCCCGGCCACTGGTTTAAGGTTAAAGATAATTCCATGATCATCATGCAGCCGCCCTCGAGTTTTGTGTGGAATTTATTTAAAAGCGAAGCGATTATTTTATGTGAAATCGTGCTGATTATCAGCATCGGCGTGACCGCCAGCACGGCACTGGGCTGGCCCGTGGCGATGCTCACGGCCATGGTGGCGTATATCCTGGGTAATTTGTTCCATTTCGTTCAGAGTCTGTTTCAGTCCGGCGGTTTGGAACTTTTTGATTACGTCCAGGATAATCGGATGAAACACGTCTGGTACTATCAGATTGGATCCTTTCTTACCAATGTCATGGTGCATATATTGTGGGTGACGGTGCATCTGATGCCGGATTTCACGCGGTATGATCCGTTGTACTTTATTGTTCGATCCAAGGATATGCCTTTTGAAATTGTATTCCTGGATATCATCTGGACGCTGGTGTGTATTTTGCCGACGCTGGCCATCGGTTATCTGCTGCTGCGAAAACAGGAGTTGGCATAATGTCACCCAATACTCCCTTGCCTGAACCCATTCGTCCGGCAGCCACCCCCGGCAGACTTCTGGGCCGTGTGCGTAGTGAAGCGCGGCGCGACCAGGTGATTTGCGTGGCCATCGCCGTTATTCTCCTGGCCGGCATATTCCTGATCCAAGCGCCCCTGCGTTCCCGCCGCGCCAAGTTGATCACCAACCATAATAAAAGCGTCGGCGATCTGATTATGACCTTCCCCCGTCTGACGCTGGGCGGATTCCGCGGAATTTTGGCGATGGTGCTGTGGGAAAACGCGGAAAACGACAAAAACAATCATGACTGGGTGCCGCTGGAAACAGATTACAACGCCATTGCCGCCCTGGAACCCTATTTTGGCTCGGCGTATATATTTAATGCGTGGAATCAGTCGTATAATTTATCCGCTCAATTTCATGATATGAACACCAAATACAAATGGGTTCTCGATGGATTAATATATCTATATAAGGGCGAAAAGTACGTCCCCAATAATGCCAATATGATCATGAACGAGGCCAATGACTATTTCCTGAAGCTGGGCACCAGCTTTGAACGGCGCTATTACACCGCCCGCTGGCGCTACGACCTGGCGCACCTTTACCGGTATCAGCCGGGGAAGGTCAGCGGCCAGTTAAGCACGCTGGCGGAAGTGTATTACCTGGTTCATCAGCCGCAATTTCATGTCACACTATTGCCTCCGCGTTCAGGTAAAGGGCCGCTGGGCCACGGTGTGGAAGTGAATGGCGTGCATTATCGCTATGGATTAAGTGTATTCTATTTTGCCTATCAGGAATATCAGCGGGCGCTGCACACCGTACCGGGACCTACGGACATGGGGCAGCAGGTGCTGGATTCCTGGCCTCCCATGACCCTGCGCTGCTGGTGTCGTGATGATCTGTTTTACGCGCAGCGTGTCATGAACCGCATTTTTAATCTGGACTCCGAAAGCAAGATGCTTAAGCGGTTCCCCGCGCGCGTGGAAAATGTGGATGACTGCTACCGCAATGTGAAAATCAATGCGCCGCGATCCATTGAAGAATTTAAGAAATATCTGGTAAAGTATCCTTACCAGAGATTTGTTCACACCCAGCATATTGTGGAAGTGCAGTACTATGAAGCACTGGCCAGGGCAGAGCACCAATTATTTCGCGGTTTAGTGGCCTGGCAGAACAACAACCGCCGCTTCCGCCTCGGAGATGCCGCAGACCGGGATTTGGCCAAAGCTGTGGTGTTATACGATCAGGCGATTGCTTCCTACAACCATTATCTGAATGTGGCCTACCCCATCCAGCCCAACGGTATGGCTGATCCCAGCCGCAAGAGCCAGCTTAAGTTCCTCAACGCACTGCGCGCGCGGGTGGACGGTATCCAGAGTTTCCGTCTGACGGCCCAGCATAATAAACCTGACCTAAGCTTCCTGGCTCCGGTAACGTTGTCGTTCAGCGATTAATCCTGCGTCTTACGATAAATTTTCAAAAACCATTGAATCGGGCTATAATTCAGGGCCTTAGTTGTTGCGCACGGAGAATACTCCCATGGTTCCTGTTGAAACGCCGACACTCGCCGGCACCGATGCTGTAATGGCGGGCTGTGCACCGGTCCCCGCAGCCATTGATCCAGCGGATATTGCCGATGCGGCGCTGCGGCCCGTGGCTGAAAAGGTGGCGTCGGGTCAGCGCCTGGATTTTGACGACGGCATGGCGCTATGGAATTCGCGCGATCTATTTGCCATTGGAGCCTTGGCCAATGCCGTACGGGAATCCATGCATGGGCGGAGAGCGTATTACAATATCAACCGCCACATCAATTATTCCAATATCTGCGCCCTTTCCTGCAAGTTCTGCGAATTTCACCGCAAGCGCGGTGAAACCGGTGCTTATGAATATGATCTTGAGGAAATTTATCGTATCGCCGGACAGGCGGATGCCGCCGGGGCTACGGAAGTGCATATTGTCGGCGGCCTGCATCCATGGTTGCCGTTTGCCTGGTATCTGGAAATGTTAAGCGGTATCAAAAAGCGATATCCCCGCCTGCATCTGAAGTGTTTTACCGCCATTGAAATCGATCATTTTTGCCGCATTGCAAAACTTTCCATCCGGGAAGTTCTCGAGGCATTGCGCGAACATGGGCTGGGGTCCATGCCGGGGGGCGGGGCGGAAGTGTTTGATGATCGGGTGCATGACGAAGTATTCAAGGGCAAACTTCGCAGCGACGGCTGGATGCGTGTACACCGCACCGCGCATGAACTGGGAATAAAGACCAACGCCACGATTCTTTATGGTCATGTTGAAACCCGGGCCGAGCGCGTGCGGCATTTAATTAAATTGCGTGAACTGCAGGATGACGCACCGGGCTTTCAGTGCATTATTCCCCTGTCCTTTATTCCAGACGGCAGTGAGTTGGGCCACCTGCCCGGCAATACCGGACTGGAAGATATGAAAATGCTGGCCATTTCCCGCCTCATGCTTTCCAACTTTCCGCATGTTAAAGCATTCTGGATTATGCAAAGCATGAAGCTTTCGCAGGTGAGCTTGAATTTTGGCGTCGATGATCTGGACGGTACGGTAGTCTGGTATGACATCACCAAGCGGGAAGGCGGATCAGGCAATAAACATCAGGAACAAACCGTCGAAGACATCCGCCGGCTGGTGGTGGAAGCCGGTTATATCCCCGTGGAACGCGATACGCTGTATCGCCGGGTTATCCGCAACGGCAGCGATTGGCAGGTTGCCCAGGAGCGGGGCTAGGTCACAGGTTACAGGTTACAGTTACAGGGGACAGGGGGAACGCAGCGTTTAGGAGTTAGGAGGTTTTGAAGCGCTGCGCTGCTATTTTGCGGGTCGGTGGTCGCACCACCGAAGCTTAGAATATTATTCTTTGCAGGTCGGCATCTACATACCGCCAACCGAATTCTTCGTCGCGGTAAGCCCATTTACGGCGGGCATCGCGCTGCGGCCATGAAGTTAATCGCCCAGGCGAGAGTGGAGCTGAAAGAAGCTGCTGAAGCCGCTACCGGCCATCATTGATCGGGCAGCTCAAATACGTAAATTTCTTACAAGCTCTCCAGTGAAAACTTGGGGAGCTTTTTTTTACATAATCCCGATAACTGCGAATCACTGTGACTTGGGCTGATAGCCTACCGCGTAGCGATAGAAGGTGCGGGAAATTCGACGCGCCAGGATAGCGACCATTTCCGACTGCACCGCCTGCGGGCTTTGGCTTACCGCGGTGGCCGTGGGAACACGGGCGGTTACAGACAGCCCGGGCGAGCCGGTCTTTGGCCATAATCGTTTGCCATTCTCATCCACCACTTTCACCCATGCGTCGGCACTTCCTTTAGTGAGTTGGCCCGCGCTTTCAATGGTGACGTCAAAGCGCTTGACGTAAACGTAAATAACATCATTGGCGTGGACCGCATGAGCGATATCCGCAATTCCCATGGCATGGTATTTTTCCGCATTGCGGCGCTGCAGAGCAACAATGCGGTATGCGGGTACAAAACGATTGGCACAGTGGTGCTGATAAAGAGTTTGATTCACCAGGGTCACCATCGTAGCCATGGCATGAATACTTAGTTGGCTGCCGGCGGATGTATCCATCAGCACGAGAATTCGATTTTTCTTTGGGAGCTTATAAAGCGCTGCATGGGAGCCGTTGCCGGCAAACAGATAAGCCAGTTCGCAACCGCCCAGGCTGAATGCGGTTGCAATCAGCAGCAGGGCGATCAGCGCGGTTCGGACCGGAGGGACTTTAGTTAGCATAGCCATTCTCCCGATCGTGCCAGGTGTAAAAGCAGCGGGCCAGCAGGGTGCTGAATCGCTGGAGGGTGTTCATACGTACCGTATTGGCATCGGTGTTATAGCCGGGCAACGGTCCGGATTTCGGCCATTTGGCGTTAATGGTGGTGTGAAACACTTCGCCGTGGCCGGGAATTTTCATATTGTAAACCACGACATGCGCCTGGATGTCGCCTTGCAGAACATAAGTGGTATGCTGCGAATGCACCGTATAATTCAGCAATTCAATATAGACCACGCGGGCAACTCCGAAATGGCGCCCGAGAGTTTTCATGGGCAAAACGTCCCAGTTGGGATTGGCGTTCTGATAATTCAGCACCAGGTGGTAATCCAGAATATGCGCTTTTGGAAGGTGCTTTTTGAGACTCGCAGCCACAAACGCGGAAACTTCCTGTTGCGCCTGCGGATACGTGAACATCGTTGACGCATCCTCATACACCACAATGGCCACGCTCTGTTTTTCCAACCCGCGATACTGCGGTTTGACCGCAACACCCATCGCATTTTCCGCAGCCAGACCCAGAAATTGGCATCCGCCCGCCCCCAGCGTTAACACCAGCAGGGCCAGCAGCGCGGCGGATCGTATCCGCTCTTGATATCGATATTTATTAAAATCGCTATACATATATGTTTCCTGGCCACATCGCCGTCCGGTCTGAATCTTCAACACGCCGGCGGGTTTCATCATTCGCGGGCGCTGCCGCAACATCCGCTAAGACAGAATTCTACCCGTGGTGCCGGAACCATGCACTCATAATAATAATTTTGTATCCCCATGCCCCCAGAATAATCGCTGCCGCGCCAAGCAAAATCTTCCACCGGTTCCAGGCAAACCAGAAAAACGATGGCCCATACCATGTGCCGGTGGTCACACCCAATGCTCCGACAATCACCGCCGCCACGGCCAGGAATCCCACCATCGCCCCGCCCGGCTGCGTTGCCAATGCCGTCAGCCATTGCCCGTGCGCCACGTGGGTTACCGCAGTGGTGTAGCCGCAGGTGGGGCAGGGCCAGCCATACTCGGTGTAAAATCCACACGGAGGAAGCCCCAGTTGCGTATGCGTTGCCATCCCCGCAGGGCTGGGATTCAGATACAAACCAATGGCCAGCATCGGAACAAAAATCAGCAGCAGAAATCCCGACCACAACCGCACCCGATGCCGATACGCCCAGAGATAAGGTCCGCTTAAGCCCATACTGAATTCAGGTTGTTCCATCGCCTGCGACATGGCAGCGATTATACAGGATGGGCGAGGGGGCTAACAGCGTGTGGGGCGGGGTAGGGGGTAGGTTACAGGTTACAGGTTACAGGGGACAGCATCAAAGGTTGGGAAGCGCTGCGCTGCTATTTTGCGGGCGGTGAATGCCGAGTTCCGGGTTCTAATGAAAATCACAAAGCCGCCGGCTCTGCCGGCGGTGGGTCGCACCCAATTGTTCCGGCATCCAACAAAGCATTTTTGCCCCCGGTCGGAAAATTGCCACGTTCCGGGGAAGTTCCAATATGGCGGCCCTCCCTTCCGTTCTCACACCGGGGCATGTGGTATAATGGCTGTGTCGTTTTTTGAGGATCACGCCCATGCGCAACGCTATTGTCATTGCAGGCCGTTTGGTTGGCCCTCGCCAGGTGGAGCTTGATGAACCGGTATCTGGCTTGGGGGCCCAAGTCGAGGTAATCATTGACTCACAATCCGCGGCACAGAGTAAGAACGGCAGTCTAGCGGCATTTCTTGGCGGCCTTCCCCCAAGCTCACGCTCCCGCGAGGACATTGATCGGCAGCTTTCGTCGGAACGGGTGGGATGGGAGAAAGGTACATGAATGCCTCTGAGCGACAACAGAGCCTCTTCGATTTTTTCCACGGGGTGCCGCGTACATCTCCTGCGGCTGGTGCTGGCGTGCTTTGTGCTGGCGTGGTCGAGCTGCGCGGTCGAGGCTCATGCAGGTGCGTTGCATTTATGGCGATGCTTCAGAAAATTTGACCACTTGGCTCGTAGTGATCCCCGTTATTGTGTCATGGCCCACGGGGTGCAGCGCATCTCGCAAAACGCCGTTTCCACAGCGCTAGAACAAATTCATTCAAGAGTACAAATGACATTGCTCGGCACGCCCCTTCGCATACCCGGCCGGGTAGGAAGCCTGTATTTCTACCCTGTCGCCCCACGGGGGCGAACGGCAAGCGGGATTTGGAAATTCAACTGGGCTGAAAAGGCAGGAAAAACGCACACGAAATCAATTCCTGTGGGGCCTCGGGGAGCTTGGCACAAGCTCCATTGGTCATTTGCCCCATCGGGCTATAGTCGCCCGTACCAGGTGCCGCCCCCCGGGGTCTTCCAGCCAGAGGAGGCCGGGCCTGTACCGCCACCCGGGTCGTTCTCAATCTACATGGGTGCCCAGTCGCACGGAATGGCCAGAGTGCGGGGCTGGGTTCCGGGCGCGGCTCGACACTTCTGGATCACGTGGTCTGGAGGGAAGTACGCCCTGCGGACGCGTCAGGTCAACGTCTCCTACTTCAACCTACTTGGGAACAAATTCGGAGTACCGCCGACAACTCGATGCGAAACCGAATGGCCAAGCCTGGCGGCGATGTGGCCGCCGGACCGCATCGTGATCTGTGAATCCTTTTGGGGATTCCCGACAGTCCGGTTCGGTGCCCGAAGGACCGTCTCACGATCCTTAATTTCCGCAGGCTTCCCGCCATTGGAGGCAAAGCAGGATCTCGCCAACGCCGCTAGACTTCTAGGTAAGCTCACACCGGAGGAAAGCTTCCTGTTGCAGATCGTGGGCCTGATACCTCCGCCGCTTCTGGGCGCGAAAAAAGAGGTGCGACGCACGGCGATGCTGATAGGGCAATACCAATTTTACGGCCAGTTTTACAGACACACGCGCTTCACCGTTGTGGCCACGCGAGCCGGCGGCAAGGACGTTTATGTTGTTGCTGGTTATCGAAAGCTCCCCGCCACTGGTCACCGAGGGGTCGAGTACTATCTTTGTTTCACGAAAAACGGGCGGCTGTGGTGTGTCGGCCACCAAAGTTGGAAAACGGGTCAGCGCACACCGGCACAACTTGCGGCCATGGCGGTAAACCTTTCCGGGCTGTCGAAAGCGCTGACACCAAGCGAGCGCGCGAAAAAGTGACAATCGTCAGTTCGACGAGCCTTTGCAGAAATGATTTTGCAACCGATGGTCGGTTGGCGGCACAGGATCAACCACCGGATTACCATCCGTTGCTCGGGGTTCGCGTCGTGGTTAAAGAGCGCCGTGGTGATAAGCCGGTGGTTGGTTGGCGGCACGGGATCAACCACCGGATTATCATCCGGTGCTCGGGGCTCGCGTTGCGGTTAAAGAGCAACGTGGTGATAGCCCGGTGGCTGGTTGGCGGCGCTGGATCAACCACCGGATTATCATCCGTTGCTCTATAGGCTCCAGCGACGGCGTGCGTCACTCGGTTTACCCACGGGCAAGCAAAATAGCAGCGCCAGCGATTCCCAAGCATTCTAACTCCTAACTCCTAACTCCTGCGTCTTCGTCGCCCCCCTGCATGATCTTTCGTGGCATCGCGTTATGCACAATGGCGGGGATGTGGTATTTTTATGGGGTCTTTTATTCTGGAGATTTTACGTGAGTGCAGAATCCAATTCGACTGAAAGCATGGAATTATCGTCGCAGGAGCTTCAGAGCGTGGAGAAGCTGCAGGACGGCTTTACAAAAATCCGGCGGGAATTGGCCAAAACCGTGGTTGGCCAGGATCAGGTCATTGAAGAACTTCTGATCGCCTTATTTTGCCGGGGGCATTGTTTGCTGGTCGGTGTGCCGGGGTTGGCTAAAACGCTGCTGGTATCGACGTTATCAAAAACATTAAATCTAAGTTTTAGCCGCGTGCAGTTCACACCCGATCTCATGCCCTCGGATATTACCGGCACGGAAGTTATTGAAGAAGACAAATCCACCGGCCAGCGGTCGTTGCGGTATGTGAAAGGCCCGATCTTTGCCAACGCTGTTCTGGCGGATGAAATTAATCGCACGCCGCCCAAAACCCAGGCGGCGCTGCTGGAAGCCATGCAGGAACATCAGGTGACCGCCGGCGGCGTGCAGCGGCCATTGCCTGAACCATTCTTTGTCATGGCCACGCAAAATCCCATTGAGCAGGAAGGCACCTATCCTCTGCCGGAAGCGCAGTTGGACCGGTTCATGTTTAATGTGCTGGTAAGCTACCCGACTGAGCAGGAGGAATTTGACATTGTGCGCCTCACCACCGCCCCCCGCCATGTGCAGGTGGAACATGTTCTGACGGCTCAGGAAGTTTTGCAGTTGCAGGAGCTCGTGCGGAAAGTGCCCGTGCCGGATCATGTCGTGCGGTACGCGTTGCGTTTAACCCGGCAGACGCGGGTGTCGCAGCCGGACGCGCCAAAATTTGTGAAAAATTATGTGGCCTGGGGTGCCGGGCCGCGGGCCTCACAATACTTGGTGCTGGCGGGCAAAGCGCGGGCGCTGTTGCAGGGGCGGTATCATGTCAGTACGGAAGATATCCGTGCGGTGGCGTATCCAACCTTGCGACATCGCGTGTTGACCAACTTTAATGCCGAGGCTGAAGGCATACATTCCGATGATATTATTCGCATGCTCATTGAGCATACTGATCAGGATGATCAAAGCGCGAAGGTAACCGCAGGTATGCCCAAGGTGCTGCACACCGCGTGAAATGGCGGAACCTGTAGAATGGTTGTAAGTGGAAATCTAAGAGTTTAAAAGCGTGTGCATGGGTGACAGTAGAAGCCTCGCAAAAGACGGATTATAAAAAATATCTTGATCCGCGCACGCTGGCCAAGATTGCCGCGCTGGACGTGCGGGCGCGATTAATTGTGGAAGGTTTCATCACGGGCATGCACCGCTCGCCGTATAAGGGCTTTTCCATTGAATTCGCCCAGCATCGGCCCTACACCAGCGGCGACGATATTAAATATGTGGATTGGAAAGTGTTTGGCCGCACTGATCGGCATTATATTAAACAATATGAGGAGGAGACCAATTTACAGGTCATGCTGGTGGTGGATGCCTCGCATTCTATGAATTACGCGGGTCAAAGCAATCCGCAGTGGCGGAAGTTTGATCACGCCATCAGCATTGCCGCCAGCATGGCGTATGTGGCCATACATCAGCAGGACGGTGCGGGATTGGCGGTGTTCGATCAGAAGATTCGCAAGCTTTTACGCCCCAGCAACAGCCCGCGGCACTGGCGCACCATTATTGAGGAACTTTCCAATTCCCCCGGCGGCCCCAAAACCAGTACCGGGCAGGTGCTGGAGGAAATTGCTGAGGAAATTCGCCACCGCAGTCTGTTTATTGTCGTTGGAGATTTTTTTGATGATGCGGTGGGCATTATCAAGGGAATCCGGCATCTGCGGTATCGGCGGCATGACGTGATCATGATGCAGGTGCTGGATCATGATGAATTGGATTTCCCTTTTCGCAATACCACCATGTTCAAAGGCATGGAAGACCTTGCCGAGGTGGTGGTAGAACCGCAGGCATTACGGGAGGCGTATTTGGAGGAATTTCAGAAACACACAGAGGCTTTGCGCACCGCGTGCCACAAGTTGCAGGTGGATTTCCTGCAGATTGATACCAGTGTGCCGCTGGATATATCGTTGCCGGGATTTCTGGCCAATCGTGCGGCGCGAATTCATTAACGAGGAGTTGGCGGCGAGGAGTTAGGAGTTAGGAGTTAGGAGTTAGAAGGTTTTGGAAGCGCTTCGCTGCTAATTTGCTTGGCAGGTAAACCTGCGGATTAGCTGCCTGCCGGATGCGAGATGCGAGATGCGAGATGCAAACTCCTAACTTCTGAATCCTGAGTTGGTACCCTCAAGCGGAGTTGTAGTGCGTTTAGTAACGCTGATTGCGGTTTTGCCTTTTGTTACGCCGTGGCTGTTTGCTGCGGGGGCGGCGGCGGTGTCGATACCGATTGTGATTCACTTGCTGAATCGGCGGCGGTTTCGGATTCAGGCTTGGGCGGCGATGGAATTTCTGCTGGCCGCCCATCGGCGTAATGTCCGGAAGCTGAAATTACAGCGCTGGCTTTTGCTGTTGTTGCGCTGTCTGGCTTTGCTGCTGCTGGCGGCGGGAATCGCGCAGTTTCTTCCGCCGGGATCGGTTCTGGGCGAGATTCTGGGACAGGCTGATCGGCTGACGGTAGTCGTCTGGGATAATGCCTACACCACGCAATACCGCCCGGCGGGACAAAAAACAATTTTCAGCCGCGGGCAGTCGCTGTTGACGCATTGGCTGAATCGATCCAATGCTCAGGGGCGCGTGGCCATCATCAGTGGTTCCACCAATCCGCATGGCCTGCTGGTTACACCTGCTGCTGATCTCTCGACCGTCAGCCGAATGGTCGCCGACCAAAAACCTTCGGATGCTGCTGTTGATCTTGCAGCGGGGCTGCAACGCGCCTTGACGGTGTTACAGAAGCAGAAAAAGCGGACAGGGCGCAAACGCCTCTGGCTGATTACCGATGATGCCCAGGCCGCCTTCGCTCCGCGTGCCATCGCCGGTGCTGTCACTCCTGCAGGAACTCCGCAGCGGCTGAAAACCTTAATTACCGAAATTCGTAAGACCGGTGCAACCGTGCGGGTTTTTGATGTCGGCGACCCGCACGCGGAAAACATGGCCATCACGCAACTGAAACTCGTCCGGCATTTTGCCCTTATTAACCGGCCTTTACGGGTACGCATTGGCGTATGCAACGCCACCGCGATGCCGCAGGCGCAGGTCAAGGTCAGGATATTTCTGGATCAGGTGGCGGCAGGTTCGGTCACGCTGCCGCGAATAAATCCGGGATCTCAGGTAACCGTTGATGCGACGTTGGGGACGGATATTACTGTTGCCGGTATGCACACCATTACCGCCAAACTCCCTGCGGACGGATTATTAATTGACAACACCCGCCGATTGGTCGTGCAGGCCCATCGGCGAATGCGGCTGTTGCTGGTGGATGGCGCACCGGGTGATCCAATGGCCGGCCGCCTGGCCAGTACCGCGTGGCTATCAACCGCGTTGGCTCCTCTAGCGCATGGCAATACGTTTGATCCGCATGTGATCAGTACTATTGAGCTTTCCGGACAGTCCTTGCGACATTATGCGGCGGTCATTTTCAGCGACGCTTCAGCGCCCGGCCCGCACACCGTTGAGCGGTTACGCGCGTTTGTGAATGCCGGCGGTTTGTTGCTGATATTCCCCGGGCCGCAGGTTTCAGGCCGCACGTGGAGTGCCGCGCTGCAAACCGGTCGCAAGGGATTGCTGCCTGCGGTGATGGGGCGCATGACGGTACCGGTGAAGGACCTGCATTTTAATTTTGGCGGATCAGATAATGCCATCACCGGGCCATTTCTGACGGCGCGGCAAAGCGGCATCCACACCGGGATAAGTTCTGTGGTTATAACGCATTATCTGGCTCTGCGCGTTATCAATACGGACCTGTCGCAAACGCTGCTTTCTTTTAATAATGGGCAACCGGCTTTATTGAGTCGGCGGGTGGGGCGGGGGGACGTGATGGCGGCGGCATTTACCTGTGACACGCGCTGGACTGATTTTCCGGCCCAGCCATCCTTTTTGCCGTTCGTCTATCAGCTCATGTATTTCGGTATTCCAGATCGCAATGCCCGCTGGAATTTACTGGCGGGAGGGCACTTTACCTTGGCCGCGGGCGCAACGGATATCTGGCATGGCCCGCATGGAAAAACCTTTGCCCTGCGGGATCAGCAGATAGATTCACGGACGGTCGCAAACAGTCCGGCGCTCTGGTTTACCGGCTTATATCGCAACAGCACCAACACGCGACTGGTGGCGGTAAATGTGGACTCCACGGATGCGGATATCCGGCATCTTTCCGTGTCCCGCATTGCCGCGATTTTGGGCCTGCCTGTCGCGGATGTTGTCAGCGCACCGAAAACGCTGGTGCCGCAGCACAGCCATCAGGCCTCCATCGGCGGCAACGCCGGCCAACGATTGTTGCTTCTGGCGTTGCTGGTATTGCTGGGAGAAACACTTTTGGCCCGGGCGTTTTCGCGCTATGATCACAAGACCGGCAGGGCCGCCAAGGCGGAGAGCAGAACATGACGGGCGTTGATATGTTGCATAGGAATATACCACTGGCGGCCATCAGCAGCGGTCGCTGGGCCTTGGGCACGGGGCATCCGTGGCTGATGGTGCTGCTGATGGCGATCGTGGCGGTGGTGGGGTGGTGGAGCTATCAGCATCAGACGGCAACTCCGCGGTTAAAGGTTGCCATGGCGAGTATCCGCGTAGCTATTCTGGTGGTCGTGGTGGTGTTGCTGGCCAAACCGGTTTTTGTGATGATCCATACGCTGCGGCGACCGGCGGTGGTGGCCATCTGGGTGGATACGTCACGGTCCATGTGCTTGCGGGACGCGTATACCAGTTCGGCGAAAATCAAACTCATTGATCAGGTGCGGCAAGCCCTGCCGGTGGCGGATTCCAAAACAAAACGTCCCACACGCTTTAATCTCGCGTGCTTTAGTCTGAATCAGGCGGCCAAAACATGGCTTGCAGCGCTTGCGAAAAATCAGCGCGTCGCGGTGTTTACCGGGGGCACGCACGCCCATCTGCTGGGAATGGCGGATTCGCCCGCGCAGTTAGCACCGCTGTTAAAAAGGCTGGCAGCCATAACGCCAAACGCGGACGCCACGGATGTGCCCGGCGTCGTAGCGGGAATTTTTAATGACTTGCAGGGCCGCCCGGTCAGTGCCGTTCTGGTCTACACCGACGGGCGCAGTACCGATTCGGCATCGGTCAGTCTGGTTCATCATCTGGCCAAAGCCGGCGCTACACCTATACTGGCTGTCCCGCTTGGACAAGTTCAACCGCCCTTTAATTTAAAAATTGCCCGGGCGCAAGTGGCCCGCCATGCCTTTGTGCAGGATCCCGTTGCGGTAACAGCTAATATTCACATCACCGGGGCAACGGCGGTGCAAAGCGCCACCATTCGTTTATTTCAGGAAACCAAAAACCATCGCCGGGGCAAAGCGTTGGCTGTGCGTCATATCACTATCCATCCCGGTGCATCGCAGCAAACGGTCAGCCTGATGTTTCATCCGGCGCAACCGGGAGACTATCATCTGGTGCTAATGGCCGACCCGTTGCCCCATGAATTAACGCATCGCGGCAACACCTCCCGGGGTGTCTGGACACGCGTGGTGCGGGCCAAGGTGCGAATTTTGTATGTGGAAGCTTATCCACGGTGGGAATACCGGTATCTGAAAAATGATCTGATGCGGGAAAAAACCACGTTGCTAAGTTGTCTGCTGTTATCGGCTGATAATCGTTTTGCGCAGGAAGGCAACATTCCCATCAACCGCTTTCCCGATACGCAGGCCGAGATGAATCGTTATGACGTGCTGGTGCTGGGCGATGTGAATCCGGATTATTTTTCCGCCGCTCAGGAAAAAATCATTCTCCGTTTTGTCGGGCGCTACGGCGGCGGCATGGGCATGATCGCCGGGCCGGATTACGCCCCGGACGCTTATCGCCATACCGCACTTGCACCGCTGATACCGGTTATCGCCGGCAACCCGAATAACCCCATGCTGGCACCGCCACCGGACGAACCCTTTGAACTGCATCTCACGGCTCTGGGGCGGCAGAGTATGTTGTTTCACTTTTTTGGCAGCATGAAAAAAAATCTTCGGCAGGTTGCCAATTTGCCGCCGCTGTACTGGTTTGAACCGGTCGCGGGTTTGCAACCCAGCGCCACGGTTCTGGCGGATTTGCCCAGCCATCGCATCGATGGTCGCCCGGCTCCGTTGCTGGTTTTCGGGCGCTATGGTGCCGGTCGCACGATGTTCTCTGCCGTGGAAGATACCTGGCGCTGGCGGTATTACCATGGGGCACCGCTGTATAAAAGTTACTGGCTGGAAATGATGCGAGAATTGGCCCGCCAGCGCGTGTTCGGCGGGTCGCATGGCCTGGTATTGCGCACCGAAGCGCGGCGCGTGCAGGTGGGACAGAGCAATCGCATTTTTCTTTCCGTGCGTGATTCGGAATTAACCGGCCAGATGCCGGCATCTGTCCCCATTGTGATGACTTCCAGCAACGGACGCCAGACGGTCACGCTTTCTGCGGTAAGTGCGGGTCATCGGCAATATGAGGGAGAAGTGACGCCCTGGGTTGTGGGGCATTATACCTTGGCGGCCAAGCCGGGAGTTTTGCCGGGAACGGTTAAGCCGGTGGAAATGGATGTCGCAGCGTCCATGCGGGAATTTGCCAGCCTGACCGCCGATCCGGCTGCCCTGGCTCGCCTGGTTGCCGGGACCGGCGGGGCGGTGATTTTGCCGACCAGACAAAGTGCGCTGGCTGGGCTGATTCCGGATCGCAGCATAGAGGTGGCGATCCACCAATCGCGACAGATATGGAATAAACCCTGGGCCTTGGCGCTGCTGGTAATCCTGCTGACGGTAGAATGGATACTAAGAAAGCGGGCGGGGTTGATTTGATCGGGCGTTTTAAGAGCACCGGATAACACATCCGGTGGTATGTCGGCGTCATTGGATCAACCCTCTCGGTGCGCCGGGACGGCGCTATAAAAGAATAGTAGTACGGAGAATCATCACTCATGGAGAATCCCGCCACAGCCCCGGCTCTGCTGCAGCGCATCAGCCAACTGCGCAAAACGCTGCGTAGCGCCCTGCTGCTGCATGGCATTGCGCTGGTGCTGTCGGCATTGCTGTGGGCGGCTCTGGTTTTGGCCGTGGGAGATTATTATTTCCACTTCCCCGGCATCCTGCGGCTGATCTTGCTTGTTGCGGTGCTGGGCGGAACGGTTTATTTGCTCTGGCGGGATGTTATTACCCGACTGCTGCGGCCCATTCCTGATCAGTTTCTCGCGGGAGTTTTGCAAAAGACTGCGGCCCTGCAGCATGAACAATTACAATCCGCTGTGGAATTCATGGAGAACCGCACTGATCGGCTGAATGTGCTGGCGGCCAAAGCCATTCTGGACGCTGATCAAACCGCGCAAAGTGTGCAGGTGAATACCGCATTGTCCTGGCGGCCGGTCTTGAAGTTGTGGGCCAGTGTTGTTCTGGCGGTGATCGTGGCGGCTTGTGTCATTGGATTAAATCCCGGCAATGCTGCACTTTCCATGTTGCGCTGGACCGGGCCGTTTGCGAGCCATCCATGGCCGTTGCGTCAGCGCGTGAAACTGGTGTGGAATTCCACGGATCATCTGGCACCGACCATGTGGCCGCAGGGACAGGCACTGATGTTGCGGGCGGTGGTGAAAAAAGGCTTTCGTCCGGATTTACGCGTGTGGCTGCAGGTGCGTGCGGAACATACCTCTGCCACCTCCCAACTGATGACCTGGCAGGGTGCGGCGCATGGGCATTTGTATGAAAAGGTACTTCTGCCGCAGGGAAAATCAATTCAAGTTCGCCCCGTGGCCGGTGATGATCATCGCGAACCTTGGCTGACGATTCATTTGATGCCGCGCCCGCGCATTACGGCGATGACGGCCCGCATCGCCCCGCCGGATTATGCCAAAAAAGCTCCGACCTTTAATGTCAATGTGCTCAATCATCAAGTCAGGGTCATTGGTGGATCCATGATCACCCTGACCATCACCGCAGATCAGCCGCTGCAATCCGATTCCGCGACGGCAGCTTTTGCGTTTGTAAATGCTGTCAGCAATACACCCGTCACCTTGCCGGCACACGTGATCCGCCAGAAGGCCAATGCGTTGACCATTCAATGGCTGGCTGAAAAATCCATCTCCGGCCGGCTGCGGATCATCAGTCATTCCGGTTTGGCTAATCGCCGTGGCGGAGCGATCCAGTTAACCGTCATTCCAGATTCGCTGCCCAGCGTGGTTTTTGCACATCCCCAACATTCCGTTGAACTCACTGCCGACGGCTCACTTCACCTGACCATTCAAGGCAGTGATGACCTGGGGCTGACCAAGCTTTTTTTAAATGGGACAGTCAGCGATATCAAAGGCCGCACCACACCTGCGTTCCGTACGCCGCTGGCTTGGCAAACCCTGGCGTACGATGCGCAAACCCGTTTGCAGCAGGGCAGCAGTACCCTGCCATGGTCACCCGCCAAACTGCATCTGGTTCCGGGGGACACCGTGGAACTCACGGCTCTGGCTGGCGATAATTATCAGAAAACATTGCCCAGCGGAGCCATCCAACACCATCCCCTGGTAAAATCCGCCCGCCTGCTGGTTATGATCCGGGCACGTCAGGAAATTGCCGCCGAGATAACCGCCGATCTGCAAAGTGTCCGACGGGCCATTAAAGCGTTGCTGGTGCGGCAGCAAAATACTGCCGCTCAAACCGCGGCCATTGACCAATCTATTAAAAGTACCGGAAAAGCCACCGCCCAACAGCAAACCGCGTTATCTGATCTTGCTACCCAACAGGCTGATCAGGCGGCACGGGCCGACCAGATCACGCGGACGCTGGGGCATATCAACCGTATTGCCCGGCGCAATAAACTTGATCAATCCACCGCCGGTAAATTGGCCCTGTTGGCCGCAAGTAAAATGGGGCAGGTGGGTAAGCTCACCATGCCTGCGGCGGCGGCACGTTTAACGCGTGGCGATACGCTGGCCCGGCAAAATGCCGGGGCCAAAGCGGCTCAGCAACTGGCACACGCACACGCGGCGCAAAATCAGGCCATGCGGACCATGCGTAACCTGCTGAACCAATTGGGCGCACAGGGTGAGTTTGACTCTCTGCTGGCCAAAACCCGCAACATGCTGCAACACCAGCAGTTGCTGCAGAATCAACTTAAGGCGCTGGCCGGCAAAACGATCGGTATGGATATGAATCAACTTCCGCCCGCGTTACAAAAGGCGCTGCAGCATCTGGCGCAGAAGCAAAATACTCTGGCTGGTAAGGCCGCCAAACTTGCGGATAAGCTCCAGCAGGCGGCGCAGGCTTTGCAAAAAAGCAATCCCGCGTTGGCGGCGGCGCTGGCCAGTGCGGCGAAAATTGCACAACAGCAGGCCGTCAGTTCGGCCATGCAGTTGGCCGCCGGTGCCATCAACAAAAATCAGATGCAGTCCGGTTCTGCGGGGCAGGCCCAGGCGCATAAGGCGTTAAGCGATATGCTCAAAGCCTTGAAAAGCGCACGCAATAAATCCCTGCGGCAGCTTGCCAGGCAACTGCGTGATATGATCAAAATTGTGGCCCAGCTAATTCTTCGGCAAAAAGCATTGATTGCCGCCACCACCCAAGCTGGAAATAAAGCGCCTCAGGCCGCTCTGGCCCCCAGTGCCAATCGGGAAAGTCGCCTGCAACTTGATACGCTCGCGGCCACGCCGCAGGCGGATCAGGTGGATCAATCGGGGCGGGTGGCGGCACTGTTGCACACCGCGGGCGAAAATATGGGGCAGGCGACTGGATCGTTGCTGCGCGACCATCAGCCGCATGCGTTAAAGCATCAGAACAGTGCTTTGCATCATTTGCGGCGGGCGCTGGCGTTGCTGCAAAAACAACTCAAAAAAGTTCAGAACAAACAACGGCAGAATCAGATCGCCAGTCTTAAAAAGCAATATCAATTGCTGCTTAAGGCCCAGGAATCATTGTTGGAACAAACCGGCGCCCTGCGTGAAGCCCGGGTGGCACAGGGAATATTAAATCGACCGCAGCAGTTGCAGGCAATTGGCATTGCCCGCGCCCAGCAGTTGCTGATGGCTGAGCTTGCCGCGTTAGGTCAGGTGGAATCCGGCCCGGCACCGCTGTTGGCGTGGCTCAATGGTAAGATCATCGACGATATGCGCAGTGCAGCCAATATTCTGGCGGGTGCTACTGCCAATCAAGGTGTGCTGGATGAACAAACTTCAGCGATAGCGAAAATTAAAGATATTATCGACGCGCTTAAACAGCAGCAGAATCCGAAAAAAGGGGGCGGAGGCGGCGGCGGGGGAGGTGGCGGCGGCAAGCAGCAACTTATGCCGCCGGCGGCTCAGTTAAAGTTGCTTAAGCTCCTGCAATTGCAGGTGAATGCCGATTCGTCGTATCTCAACAATCAGTTGCAAAACGCCGGTAATGCCGCACAAAAAAAAGGCGTACGCGCCCTGGTCCGCCACCTCGGCGGTATGCAGGGCGACATCGCCACGCAAGCCCAGCGCGTTGTACAATCCATGAAAAAATAAGCGGCTGTGTATGAGTGTAGCGATTGCGGGTCCGGCAACGGAGCGCCGCATTGAAAGTTGCGTTTCGGAGGATGCCCCGGCATTGTGGTGCGGGCTTCCCAGCCTGCCTGAAGCTCCGCCAACGGATACAAAAATAACCGACCCGCCGAACACAATTCAGCGAGCCGGTTCCCGTAAAAAACTACTATCTAATGCCATTCGCGGCGCTGTGCAAAATCTCGCCGTCCATCACGATTGCCGCGGAACCAGGCGTGATCATCGCGATCAGGTCGCCGCCAGGTGCCCACGCGATCAGGCCATACGGCCCGTGGCCGATAAATCGGATGATAAAAAACGGGACGCGGTGCCTGATACACAAAAGGCGGCGGGCAATATGCCGGCGGCGAATAATACAGCGGCTGCGGAGGGGGGCACATCGCCGGTGCCGGAAGTGGTGCATAAACCGGCGGATAGTTGACAGCCTGCGGCGTATAGTAAATGGGCTGCGGTTGTACAAAGACTGGAGCCGGTGCATAGAAGGGTATTGAAAATCCGAAGGCAATCCGCACACCTGCATGCGCCGGCGCTGCCGCAGCGAACATGGCCACGGTCGCACCCGCCAGCAAGCCAAGTTTCAATCCCGCCGCTTTGCCACCCAGACACCGAACTGAATTTTGCCAGAACATAAGTATCTCCTTAACTACATCCGGCCCAAACGAGTTCTCCGCAGCACGCGCCACCGGTTCATCAACCCGTCTGACCAGCCAAACGAACCAAATTGTTAATAG
>JAKBCC010000035.1 GCA_021808105.1 Planctomycetota bacterium | reverse complement strand
TTTTGCCACCCGTTGCTGTGACATCATGAATGTAGATATGCCGCCATATCGGCGTGGTGGCGGTGATGGCCTGGGCGTGATCACGCTGGGGATGTTTGGGAATTTTCAGATAATAGCTGACGATCTGCACCGCCACTTTAACGCCCTTCATGGTCAGGTGGGTATAGACCAGATCGGTTACCGGGCCGCCCCGATGGCGATTGGACTTCAGGCGTATGCCGGCATCGGTTTTATTAAACGTGCAATTCATCACCGTCAGGTTGCGCAGGCCGCCGTAGGTAACGCTGCCAACCGACATGCCGTGGCCATGATCAAACAGGCAGTGCGTAACAAGAAAGTTTTCGCAGGATAAATGGATCCAACCATGTTTGCCGGCCGCCTTGATGGCAATGCAATCATCACCTTCGTCAAAATGACAGCCGGTGATCAGATAATTCCATCCCGAGGGATCAATGCCGTCGGTATTGGGAGACTTTTGCGGTGCCAGAATGGTAATTCCCCGAATCACCACATCCCGGCATTCCTGGGGAAACAGATGAAAGCTTGGCGAGTTTTCCAGCGTCACGCCTGCAATAAGTACCCGGCGGCAATTATTAAGCACAATCATCTGCGGGCGGTGAACCGGCACTGGTGTAGGAACCGGCTTTATTTTGGCTTTTTTGTCCGCCGCCTTTTCAGCCCATGCTATTTTCCACCAGGAGTGCCCCTGACCGTCGATGATACCGTGACCGGTAATTTCAATATCATGGGCATCATTGGCCTGCAGACAGCCGCCGTAACCCAATTTTCCACGTTCGTAATCCGCCAGGTTATTGCTGAAAAGAATCTCGGCCCCTTTTGCGAGATGTAAATTCGTATTGCTATGAAGCTTTAGCGCACCCGTGAGGTATTTACCCGCCGGCACCAGCACTTCACCGCCGCCATCCTGACTGCAAATATCCAGCGCCCGCTGAAACGCCAATGTATCAAGCGTGCGGCCATTGGCTTTGGCGTGATACCAGGCAACATTAAAGCTCTGGTTGGGAATTCGTGGGCGGCTGACGGAGAGGATTTCCGGCAACAACCGGCGTTGAACAATTGCCTGCGGATTCCAATGGTCGCTGCCGCCCAACACATCGCGCACCGTATAGTGCGCCGCCTGCGCGGCTGTTAATTGTCTTGCCCAATGAACCCGCTGGGCGGGCGTCCAACCGGGGCCGGCATTATCAAATTCGGCATAACGAGTCGTCTTTTTATCCACCGGGTTGTGATGCCAGGTGATCCAGCCACGCGGTTGAATGGCATCGGGCATCCAGGTGTGCATGAACACGACATCGGCATATTGCCGCCACGGCCGCCCCAGCACCACGCGATGGACTCGGCTTTCCGAGGTTATTTTGCAATGGTTAAATACATATCCATATTTTTGATTTTTGGGCGTCCGCGCTGCGGTGATAAAGCCGTAGCCCAGACAATGAATCCGGCAATGGTCAAAATAACTGGTCGCACCGCCAAATATAAAGTCGGTGGCCCCGGCGATATAACAGTTTTCAAAATATTGCCGCCGGGCATTGGTTAAAACGGTGTCCTGCCAACCGGTAAAGCGGCAGTGATCAAATATGGCGCGGTCGCCATCCACCCGGATCGCCAGCGCCTGCCCGGTATTGCCGGCGCAATTAACAAATGAAATATTGGCGGCTGAAAAGTTATTGGATCGGATCCATACCGTTTGCGTCGAAAATGTGCCGATCGGCTTTCCGTTGGAACCTTTATCATTGGCGTTGAGATTATAGGTGATAATCGTCCGCCGGGTTTGACCGTCCTGACCGAGAAACGTGATCGCCGGCTTATGCCGCCCTACCACAACCAGTCCGTGATAAATTCCGGGCTTAATATAAATAATCACCGGTGACTTGCTGTTATTGGCAACGGAATCCACCGCCGCCTGAATGGTTTTATATTGGCCGCCGCCATTGGCCGCAACGGTGAGCATTTTTGCCGCGCCGGCGGCGTGAACAAGCCCGGTGGAAGATAGTGCAGCTATGACTGCCGCAACCATTGTTTTTAGACGCATCATATAACTCCTGTGTCGGGTTGTGTTCCACATTCACGGTTTGATCTTCCACCAATTTCCCGCCCCAAGCACCTTTGGGGCGGTAATTTTTACCGCCTGTGTGCTGGTCAATTGCCTGGACCATTTGGCGCGGCTCTTTACGTCCGCCCCGGGGCCGGTGCTATGGTATTCCGCAAAGCGGGCGGTCTTTTCCAGCTTCGGCTTTTTCCAGTTGCTCCAGCCGACCGGCCGGATTTGCTTTCCCATGTAGCAATCAATAAATGTTGTACTTCCGTAAGGCCGCCATGGCCGACCGAGATAGACGCTGCCGGCGGGCGTGGATTTCAAACTCGTGAGGCGGCAATGCAGGAAGACAAAGCCGAATTTCTGATTTTCCGGCGTGGAGGGTGCCGTGATGCTGCCCCAGTGGCCCTTATTAATGTTTCGGATTACACAATGATCAAACAGGCCCGTGCCGAAGCCGTAAATATAATCGACTGCCCCGGTAATAAGGCAGTGCAAAAAATAGGCCCGTGGATCGGGATGGGAAAAATAAATGGTGTCTTGAAATCCCAGAATGCGGCAATGATTAAAGACCAGTTTATCGCCGGCGATGGTAAGCGCCAGGGCCTGATTGCCGTTGGTGTTGGACTTTTGGACGTATGAATTTTGAATCGTGAGATTGTCAAGCGTGGTATGTGGGCCATAAATACACAGCGTGGCCGTATTCATAAACCCACTGGGATGGCCATTTTTCCCGGCGTCTCTGACCGGCAAATCATCGGTCAGTTGCGTATTTTTCGCGTTGGCTCCCCGAAGCGTAATATGCGATTTGTCCGCAGGAATGACCACCTGCCCGGGGTAAGTACCGGGGTCAATTCGAATAATAACCGACCGCTTATTATTATTTGGCACCGCATTAACCGCCGCCTGAACCGTGCGGTACGCGCCGGCCACATAATACGAAACCGTATAGACCGCCGGGCCGATTCCCGCACTGGCCGCCCGACCGGCCTTGGCCACTGTCGCACCGGCTAACTGGCGGGCCATGCTTAATGGACCGGCGGCGGACGGTGTCGTTCCGGCGGCCAGTGCCGCAAGCAGTACCGTTGCCGGTGCAATAGTAATCATCCGATTGAATGCCAAAGATCGCATTTTAAGGTCTCCTGTACGGGTAAAACTGACAATTGGGGGATCGACTCATCTCCACACAATCATAACATCCGTAACCCGTTTGTCTGTTTGCCGCGTTAATGCGAGTTCCAGGGACCATCTCCCAGGATCGCCTTAACCGTATATTTAGCGGCTTGCGCTTTGGTCAACTGGTGTGACCACGTTACCCGTGCTTTGGTTTTGGCACCTGGGCCGGTGGAATGATATTCCGCAAATCGGGCGGTTTTATAAAATTTTGTGCCCTGCCAATTCAGCCAGCCAACCGGAGCGACGTCCCTACTCATGTGGCAATCAATATACGTTGTACTTCCATAAGCCCTCCAAGGCCGGCCCAGATATACGCTTCCCCTGCGAACATGGGGCGAAGCGGTAATTTTGCAATGCAGAAATACCAGGCCAAAAGCCTGGCGCTTCGGGGTATTAGGTGCGGTAATGCAGGCGGATCCAACAGAACGAATCACACAATGATTAAAGACCGCCCGTGCCTCACCAAATATAAAATCGACTGCGCCCTGAATCAGGCATTTATTGAAATATATTTTTGCATGTGGATTATGCACATACAGCGTGTCCTGCCAGGCCAGAAATCGACAATGCCGGAATATTACGGGGCCGTCGCCGGTTCGCACCGCCACGGCCTGGCTGCCTTTGCCGTAGGAATTGACAAATGTGAGATGCTCTGCCGTGATGTTGCGCCCGAGAATCGTCACGGTAGGTGTATGAAACGTGCCGATTTCCTTACCATTCTTCCCCTTGTCTCTGGCACCGAGGTTGTAAGTAATAATGGTTTTTTTGGCATTGCGGCCTCGCAGAACAATATTGGAATCATCAGAGGGAATTGTCACCAGTTCTTTGTAGGTGCCCGGCGCGATTTTGATGATAATCTTCCTGCGACTGTGCGGCGGTGCTGCATTGATCGCAGCCTGAATGGAGTGATAATCCGCCTTGCCATGTGCTGCGACAGTCATGACTTTGGCGGGTGCCGCATGGACGCTCACTCCGGTGAGCGCCAGGGCCAGGATCCCTATTGCTATCCCAAATCGGTTCTTCATAAAATCGCTTCCTTAAAGTAAAACGTTGTTATTTTCTGGTGATGCCGCATCGCTTTTAATCTGACCAAAGCACGCCGGCGTTCCGCTTACTGCGACCGTCCGGTTTTGATATTTATTCCCGCCACTTGGGCATTATAGGGAATAATAGCCGGGCCATGCCGAACGGTGATACTTGAATTCTCAAAATGAATATTCCGTGCATTAAGCATTGTAAAGCCGCGATTCGCACGGATATGCACATTGGAGAACACAATATCTTCCGCCGGCAACCCGGGCAGAGCCGAAATCCGCCCCGCATGGGGGGAGTTGACCGAGGTAATGTTTTCAAAATAGACATGCTTCCACACCGGCAGGTCTCGATGAGTTCGTAAGGGTGGTACCTGCGACGGCGTTTTAGGCTTCTTCGGATAAAAGCTGTTAATGAACACGGGCAGCCGGACGTTGCGCATCGTTAGGTTCTGATACCACAAATACTCTGACAAGCCGCCATACCCCGGGCCGGCTTTGAGCCGCACGCCCCGGTGCGTGTGATCAAACGTACAGTCCCGCACCACCACATACTTCAAACACCCGTTGGTCTGGCCGCCGACGGACATGCCGTGGCCATGTTCAAATGTGCAATGCGTGATAAGAAAATTCTCGCAGGATGGATGCGCCGGCGTGCCATTGCGGGCACTAGCCTTGATCGCGATACAATCATCGCCTTCATTAAAGGTGCAACGGGTAATGTAATAATTCCACCCCGAAGGATCGCACGCATCGGTGTTGGGGGTGTTAATTGGGGCGGTGATTGTTACGTGATCAATAATGACATCGCGGCACTCGTTGGGCACCAGATGGAACATCGGAGAATTTTCCAGATGCACATTTTTTACCAGCACCCGCGTGCAATTTTCCAGCACCACCATAAAGGGACGATGCGGCAGCTTCGGCGGATGCTTATGCCCCGGCTGCTTGCGATATCTGGGCCACCAGGCCTGTCCCTGCCCGTCGATAATTCCATGCCCTGTAATGGCAATATCGTGGGCATGAACCGCGACAATACAATTGCGATATCCCGGATGCCCAACATTGCGCTGCTTGCCGACAGCAATGTAATTCCTGGGATCGGTGCTCATGAGAATTTCCGCGCCGCGGGACAGGTGAAAATTCATATTGCTGCCGAGCACCAGCGGGCCGGTAAGAAATTTTCCCGCCGGTACCAACACCTCGCCACCGCCCGCTTTTTCGCATGCGCCGATGGCTTTTTCAATAGCTTGCGTATTCACGGTGGTTCCATTACCCACCGCGCCAAAGGAAGTAATGTTAAAGATGCGATGCGGAATTCGCGGCTGATCCATTTTTACCATCTGGTGAACCTTGTCCACAACTCTGTTAACCCATGCCGGTTGCGCTGCGGAAGCGCCACTGATACCGGTTATGCCTGCAGCCGAAACGGCAACTGCCCCAACTAAAACATTTAATGGCCAACGTATCATAGATTTCTCCGGATAATTAAAACACGGTAATGAATTCTGGATTCTCGCTTATGGTTTCGTCGCTTTCATTTGTTTATTTATTTTCGCATTGTGCGCCATGATCTGCGGCCCTTTTCCGGCTGTTATCCGGCAGCTCCGCATGGTGATGTCCGCATTGACAATGTGCATTCCCGCCGCTGCCGCGATGTCTACATGACGCAGGTAAAAATCAGTGATCGGCATTTCGGGACGACCTACAATAAACGCCGCCGTGGCCGCGCCGGTAGCTGTAATATCCGCAATGTGAATGTGCCGCCAGCGCGGCGTCGTGGCGATGACCGACAGACCTTTTGCCGCCAACGCTCGTTGCGGAATCGAATAGGCCCAGGGCGAAGTATTGTTGTAATAACTGCTGACCAGAATCGGTATGTCCACATTTTTCATGGTCAGATTGCTGTAGGATAAATCATCAACCAGACCGCCATTATGAATATCCGCCTTGAGTCGCACGCCCGCCTGCGTGCCGTCAAACGTGCAATCACGCACCGTCAGGTTGGTTAGGCCGCCGCTGGTTCCGCTGCCCACACTCATACCGTGGCCATGGAAGAATCGGCAATTTTCGACCAGATAATTTTCGCTCGCCGGGTGCAATAGATGCGCTTTGCCACCGGCTTTGATCGCGATGCAGTCATCGCCTTCATTAAAGGTGCACCCTTGAATCAGATAATTGCGCCCCGATGGATCCATTCCATCGGTATTCGGCGAATGGATCGGCGCTTGAATATCAATCCCTTTCACAACCACATCATCACACCCGCCGGTCACCAAATTACACATCGGAGAATTTAACAGTGTAATATTTAGCACCAGCACATGATGACAGTGATCCAGCAATACCAGATACGGTCGATGCGGCAATTTATCCGCCGCCAGTGAGGGCGCTCCGCCGGGCTTGGATTTTTTATACGCATTCCACCAGGGCGCTCCCTGGCCATCAATAGTTCCGTGGCCGGTGATGGCGATATTATCGCAGCCTATGGCGGTGATACAGTTTTGATACCGATGATGAAAAATGGGGTAATCGGAAAATGTGTTACTCATCAGCAACACCGCCCCGGCAGTCAGATGCAGATTCATATTGCTTGCCAGCGTAATGGGGCCGGTTAGGAATTTCCCCTTTGGAATCAATACTTCCCCGCCCCCGGCCAGCGCACACGCATGGATCGCTTTTTGAATGGCCGCCGTGTTGAGCGTTGTGCCGTTTCCCACAGCACCAAAGGCTGTAATATTAAAGCGACGCTTGGGAAACTGCGGCGGAAAATCCGTGAGATAATCCGGAATCAGGTGCAACTGCACCACACGTTCCGGATTCCATGAACGCTTTCCGGATAACACATAGCGCGGCGTAAGCCTATTGGCGGCAGCGGCGGAAAGCGGCCGCAACCAAGAGATGCGTGCCTGCGGCATCGAGCCGGGGCCGGCGTTTGCATATTCGGAAAAACGCGTCGTTTTAATATCACGTTTATTGCCGTCCCAGACAATCCACCCGCGCGGGTTAATACCGCTGCCCATCCAGGAATGCTTGAAGATCACATTGGCATACAGCCCCCAGGGTCGACCCAGAAACACCCGACCCGGTGCGGTGCTGGTGATGATGCGACATCGGTTAAAGACAAATCCGAACTTTTGAGCCTGGGGAGTTTTGGCGGCGGTAATATAGCCGTGGCCCAGCGAATGAATCAGACACCGATTAAAATAGGCACTCCCGGCTCCAAAGATATAGTCCGTGGAACCGGTCACGGTGCAGTTCTCAAAATAATCCCGCCCCGCGTTGATTAAAAGCGTATCCTGCCAACTGGTGAAATGGCAATTTTCAAATACATCGTGCGTGCCGTCCAGCCGCACCGCCAACGCCTGCCCATTCATTCGGGTATAGCCTTGGCCGCCCTGCCCGCCGTCATTGACGAAGGTAATGTTTATCGCGGAAAAGTTATTTTCCCGGATTCGCGCAGTGCTGGTATTCCACATGCCAAGCGGCTTTCCATCCGGTGCTTTGTCATAGGCGATAAGAGAATACGCAATAATTGTGTTGGCGGGATCTTCGCCCACCAGTGAAATGGGCGGCAAATTCGCCGGAATATTAATTCGTTCATGATAAATGCCGGGATGAACGAGAATTGTAACCGGCGTTTTGCTGTCCGCCTTAACCGAATCAATCGCCTGCTGAATCGTACCCATATCGCCGGGATTGTTCGGTGCCACCACCAGCACCTTGCCGGGCACAGCGGCTCCGATGGCACCGGACGCCGCCAAGAGCATCACCGCAGCAGCCGCAGCAATTGAAGAAAATATTTTTCCAGCAGTTTTACGCAAGGGTCATCTCCAATGGAATCAAAGCCGCTAATTATAAATTTCGATGATACAGCCGCCCCCTGCCAATTTGCGGCCCGGACTTAATCGCACCGTCCCAGCGTGTCACGTTCTATTCATTACTCAGTGTTCACTACTCATTGCGCGTAAGCGCACCCGCAACGCTTTAACTTGAGATTCCGGTTTCCAATGATCCGTCCCGCCCAGCACATGCGTTACAGTCATCTTACGAGCCTGGGCTTTGGTGAGTTCTGTAATCCAGGCGGGTCGCTTTCCAGCCCCCGGCCCCGAATCACCAAATTCAGCGAAGCGTGCACTTTCAGGGTTTTTCTTATCCGTCCAGTGCATCCAGCCGGACGCATTGAGAGATTTTGGCATGTAGCAATCAATAAATGAGGATGCCGCGTAAGGCCCCCATGGCCGTCCCAGCCAGGTTTCGCCCGGCTTGGTATAAGCGATAATTTTGCAGTGCGAAAAGACAAAGCCGAACGGGGCGGACTGCGGCGTGCGGGGCGCGGTAATACAGCCATAACCCAGGCAGTCAATTTTGCAGTTTCGGAAAAAGGCGGTGGCGTTGCCAAAAATAAAATCAACGGCACCGTCAATATGACATTTGTCAAAATATTGCCGATTCTGATTCAGCAGAATCGTGTCCTGCCAGCCGATAAAATGGCAGTTGTAAAACACACACCGGTCCCCATCCACACGGATGGCCAAAGCCTGCCCGTTGTATCCATTGCCGCTGATACCGGCATCATTGGCAAAAGTGATATTGGCGGCGGAGAAATGATTGTCCTGCACCCACGTACTTTGTGTGCTGAATGTGCCGATGGGTTTTCCATTCGGCCCTTTGTCATAGGCAATTAAGGAATCGACAAGAATCGTATTGTTAGGATCCTCCCCCAGCAATGTAATCGGCGGCTCATGTTTTGGAAACACGACATGCTCATGATAAATCCCGGGACGAATTAAAATTGTGACCGGTGTCTTACTGTGCGATGGAATCGACTTGATCGCGGCCGTAAGGGTCGTGAATTGGCCATGGGATTTATCGGCGGAGACAATCAGTTCTTTTCCTGCCGCGAATCCTGGCGGCCCAATCAGAGCCATCAAACATGCGAGGTGAAGGAACCATCGCCGAAATCGACCAACATATATGAAAGCCATCTGGTTAACCCCATTGTTTCCGTAACAAAAAACTTCCCGGTGGCACGCGCGGCACCCACGCAGACGGCCTTATAACCGTCGCGCCAAAATCGGGGACGACTTGCGCCCGAGATCTCAATTCAGAGCAAGAAAAAGCAGGGATGGTGGCGAAAGCCGCACCATCCCGCTGCTTCCAATTTTTATCTTTGTGGCATTTTCCGACCAAAGTGCCTTACCATTGAGGCGCGCCGCCCTTGGAAAATTCCAGGCGCGGCACCATGAATGTATCAAATGGTGGCGAGTTCGGATTGGTACCGGCCGTCTGGTAGGGTCCCGGATGGCTACCGCCGTAGCCGCCCAATGGATTGGCCTGAAACGTCGTCCCATCCTGGCCCAGATTCGCGGCGCTGTCATAACAGAAGATGTTGTCATTATTTTGACCAACATAGGGATTAACTTCCCAAGCCACGTGTCCGTCGCCAAAGCCGACATTCTGGCCGTCACCGTTGTGATTGCCGGAGTTGTCGATGTAATTCCCGTAGGTATTGGAACCGGGAAGGATGTTTAATATCCGTTGGGCGAGGGTTCCCGCTCCGTTCCCGCCTTCAGGAACCGGCGCGATATCACTGGCGACCGGAACATCCGCGCCGGCGCGCGTGGTCCACCATGCACCGGGCTGGCCATCAGCCTGCCATGGATAAGCAATTGAATAACTTTCCCCTTGACCGTTCTTATCAGGGTTGCTTTGCCCGGGAGACATATAACTGAAACACGTATACATGGCGCTGTCGGCAGATGTGCTACCGGTGTATTCAAGTGACGGGCCAATGGAGTAGGGGCTGGAGGGGCAGATAAAACTCTTGGTGGTCATCTGCCCATTGAGCACCAAAAGCCACATGCACTGCATGGGACAGGCCACAGCCGACGAGCCGGCCGGGTTTCCCATAGCGGCGCTGGTGTAGTACATCTGCATCATGGAAGGACCGCTATTATTGACACTTACGCCAGTAACCCCCGTCGGCGCGTTATAAAACGTGCCCGAGGTGTTCCCCGGGGTGGTTGGGAAAACACCTTTATTGCTCTGGGCGTAAATTATTACCGACTGCACCAAGCTGCGCACATTAGCCGAGCAGACCGCCCGGTTGGCCAATTCCTTGGCCCGCGCCAAGGCGGGCAACAGAATCGCGATCAGCAGGGCGATAATGGAAATTACCACCAGCAACTCAATAAGGGTAAATCCCTTTTTGGCTCGCAGTGGCACCGTGGTGGGATACTTGTGGGATAGCATGGACACATCCTCCAAAAAAATGCTACAAGTACAAAAAAAGACCAAGCTTCTTTAAGAACACAATAGTCCTGGAAACGCACGCGCCCTTTCCAGATTCAAATTTACTTCTTCGCGCCTGACCATTGTCCAGATTCCTGAGAATCTGAACGGCTGCCCGAGCGGCTGATATGGTTAGCCGCGTGGAGCGTTCCGGCATGGGTGACACCCTGATGCACAGCGGACTTGTACGCTCAACATTTCTTACTATACAAGATCAAAAAGGCAATGTCAAGTGAATTGTATAAAAAATCCTTGCAATTAAAATATTATTGTTGCTATTTTGTGCGCATAATTTATCGTTCTTAAGTGAACGTAGGGAATTGAGTATTAAAATCATCGAGTTCACCATAAAATATTCGCATTATTGGGCCATAAAATGTGTTAATGCGGTTTATAGGCAAAAATCGGCGCGCCTGTATGCCTGCGGTCTGAAATATTATTGGTATTGGAATTGCCGGAGGCTACGTCCGATTTAGCGCATAAGATGTCGTCCATTTTTGCTTGCATATTTTACTGATTCATTATAGACTACCCTACTATTAAGCGCACAGGTGCGCACGAACTTAGAGCGTGTCGTACATTTTTAATTGGAGGTTCTCACGATGACCCGAAGCACGCTACCCAAAGAGCCGACGACAATGACCCGGGGACACTTAGCAGTTCCAACAAGCCAACTGAAAACCGCCGTCGCCGAGGTTGTAGCCAACCAGAAAATCTACGACCTGCACACGCACCTCTATACTCCGCGATTTGGTACGCCCGTAACTAACAGCACCGGAAAAACTGATCCCGCCGGCTTAATGCTGTGGGGTGTCGAAGAACTGGTCACCTACCATTACCTGGTGGCGGAAGTGTACCGCGTGGTGCCCGCCTCCAGGCTCCCGTACCAGGAATTCTGGAAATGGCCCAAATCCCGCCAGGCGGATCATATATGGAAATATCTATTTGTTGAAAATACACCCGTCAGTGAAGCCTGCCGCGGCGTACTTACCACGCTGGGCAAACTAGGCCTGGATCCCAATGAAAAGCACCTCGATGCTTACCGCGGTTATTTTGCCCGGCAAAACCCCAGTCAATACATTGATAAAGTCATGCAGCTAAGCAACGTTCATACCATTACCATGACCAACCCGGTATTTGATGATAATGAACGCGATCGCTGGCTGGCGGATAAAAATGTCGGTTCCGACCCCAGGTTCAAAGCCGTGCTGCGCATCGACCCCCTGCTGCGAAACTTCCCGCAGGCCGCAGCCAGGCTTCTCGATTGGGGTTACCAGGTTCATAGCGACCCGTCACCCCAGACCATCGACGAAGTGAAGCGCTTTCTGAACCAATGGCTGGATCGGCAGCAGGCCATCTATATGGCCGTCAGCCTGCCGCCGGATTTCCGCTATCCCGCCAACCAGACAGACACCCTGGCCCTGGCCGGCCAAACGATTTTGGAAAAGGCGATTCTGCCCGTGTGCGCCGAGCGCAAAATGCCTTTCGCCATGATGATTGGATCGAATCTTCGCACTCAGCCGGAACTGCGTGAGGCCGGCGACACCTCCGGTCTTTCGGAAGTCGGCAGCGTCGCCCGGCTTTGCCGGGATTTCCCCAATAACAAATTCCTGGTCACCATGCTGTCACGGGAAAATCAGCATGAACTGTGTGTCACGGCCCGCAAGTTCGGTAATCTCATGCCCTTCGGCTGCTGGTGGTTTCTCAACAATCCCAGCCTGATTACTGAAATAACCCAGATGCGATTCGAACTGCTCGGCACCAGTTTTATTCCGCAACATTCGGATGCCCGTATTCTAGATCAGTTGGTATACAAGTGGGACCACAGCCGCAAAGTGATCGTCAACGTACTTACCGATATGTATACCCGCATCGCGGAAACGGGGCGGCATATCACGCGGGAAGATATTGCGCATGACGCTGACAAACTGTTGAACGGGAATTTTCAGGCTTTCCTGGCCCAATAATTTCTTGTTAACCAACCGGAATATTTGCCGGAGACCCGGGTAGTCGCCGCTTAAGCGGCCGTTGTGCCCCTGCGAAATCTTTAAGTGTGTGGCTTAACAGTGACGAAAATCGGAGCCGCGAGAGGTGAGAAACGCAGGAACTTTGATTATGATTCTTCACTGACTGAAATAATGTTTATTTAACAAAGGAATGAAACACGATGGAATTAGCCAAATTCAGCATGGGCATTGGAGATCGTTTTGGCCGGCAGGGTAAAGCACAGTTGGAAGCCTTTGTGCTTGCCGGCCAGAAAGGTGCTAACATTATTCCGGTCTGGAATAAATCCAACCGCGAACATTTGATTGTCCATACAGAGCCAAGCGAAGTACGCCTGGAAGCGGACGCGGCGGTCAAAGCCCTGGGTTGGAAACAGCCGTATCACGTGGATGCCGATCATATCGGCATTAAAACCGTGGATCGCTTTCTGGCCCCAAGTGATTTTTTCACCATTGATGTCGCCGACTTCATCGGCAAACCGGCCGAGGAATCCGCCCTTGCTGCTCTGGTTAAAGATCTGCACAAACTTTGCGGCTCACCCGCGATTGCCCACCTCTCGGCACCGATAAAAATTGATGAAGCAGCGATCACCCGCGTGGGTAAAAAATATCTCGCCGCCGTGCAGGAAGCCGGTCGTGTTTATAAGCATATTGCCCAAGCCAAAGGAGCCGATCACTGCATTATTGAAGTCTCCATGGACGAAACCGACAGCCCCCAGACGCCCGATGAACTATTGCTGATCCTTGCGGCGATCGGCCGGGAGGGCATCCCGCTTCAGACCATCGCGCCAAAATTCACCGGCCGATTTAACAAAGGCGTGGATTACGTGGGCAACGTGGAACAATTCGAGAAAGAGTTTAATGATGACCTGGCCGTCATCGCCTTTGGTATCAAAGAATTCGGACTGCCGAAAAATTTAAAACTAAGTGTCCACTCCGGCAGCGACAAATTTTCAATTTATCAGCCCATTCGCCGGGCCATAAAAAAACATCAGGCCGGGTTGCACATTAAAACCGCCGGCACCACCTGGCTGGAAGAAATTAGCGCTGTGGCCGAAGCGGATGAGGCGGGGCTGGCTCTGGTGCGGGAAATGTATGGTGAAGCACTCAAGCGATTCGATGAACTCTGCGGCCCATATGCCTCGGTTATTGATATTAAACGTCAACGCCTACCCAGTGTCGAAACCCTGAACCATTGCACGGGCGCCGATATTGCCGCGGCGATCCGTCATGAACCCAACGCGCCAAAATTCAACAGCGACCTGCGCCAATTGCTGCATGTCGGATATAAGCTGGCGTCCGAACGCAAAGACCGCTTTAATGCGTTGCTGGATAAACACGCCGCATTTGTCGGCAAACACGTAACCTACAATCTGTTCAACCGCCATATTGAAAAATTATTCTGTTGAACCAAGAACACCGGATGGCAATCCGGTGGTTGATTTAGTGTCGCCCACCGGGTTATCACCACGGTGCTCTGTGACGCGACGCTCCAAGAGCACCGGATGATAATCCGGTGGTTGATCATGTGCCGCGAACCGACCGCCGGGTTGCCACCACGGTGCTCTATGGCACGACGCCCCGAGAGCACCGGATGACAATCCGGTGGTTGATCTGGGACAGCGGATATACGGCGCTATACCACAGACTTAACAAACAAGGAGCTTTATGAAAATTCTATTGACCACCACCAGTTTCCAGGACACCCCCGGCCCGCACCACGATCTGCTTAATAGCGGCGGCTTTGAAATTGTCCGTGCTCGCGGACCGCTTTCCGAAGCCAAAATGTTGGAGTTACTGGCCCAACACGGGCCATTTGACGGCCTGTTAAATGGCGATGATCAGATTACCGCCAAAGTCATTGATGCCTGCCTGCCGCAGTTAAAAGTAATTGCCAAGTATGGTATCGGGCTAGACTCCATTGATGTCAAACACGCCACCGCTTGCAAACTTCCCGTCTTGTTCACGCCCGGCGTCAATGAAACCACCGTCGCGGAACACGTTCTGGGCCTGATGGTTGCGGTGGCCAAGGATTTTTGGTTCCACCTTAATTCCGTTAAGTCCGGGCGCTGGGATCGCAAGACGGGCTGCGAACTGCGTGATAAAACTCTGGGCGTGGTGGGAATGGGCCGCATCGGCAAAGAAGTTCTCAAACGCGGCGTAGCCTTCGGCATGAAACCCATGGCGTATGATCCATATTTTGATCAGGCGTTCGCTGACGCGCACGGCGTAACCCGCATGAACTCAGCAGAAGAGCTTTTCGCATCCGCCGAAGTAATTAGCCTGCACTCTAACCTCACCGATGAAACCCGCGGAATGATCAACACCAAATCCCTGTCGCTTATGAAAGATGGCACCATCCTGATTAATACCGCCCGTGGCGGACTGGTGGTGGAAAACGATATTGCCCAGGCCTGTAAAAGCGGCAAACTCCGCGGCTACGGCACGGATGTGGTGGGGCATGAGCCAATTGACCCTCATCACCCTTTTATTAAAATTGACAATGTGATTGTTACACCCCATATTGGCAGCCGAACGTTGGAAAGCGTGCAGCGACAGGGCGTGCGTGCGGCCGCCAATTTGGTAAACTTTCTCAAAGGCCGTGACGATTACATTCAGGCCAATAAGTTTTAACCTTGAACTGACACCCCTGAACAACGCATGAATGAAGCGCAAATAAAGAGGATAGGATGACCGACACTTTAACCACTGAATTTGTAATGCCCACTGCCATGCACAACCATCTTGTGCGGGCGGCGTATATTCATCGCGGCTTTGCGCCCGATGAATCCGCCGCCGCGGCGCGTTTCAGCGATCTTACCGCACTGCACGGCATCAAAACCCATAACGCCATCAAGGCTCTGCACCTGGATGAACTCTTCGGCTCCAAGGCCGGTGGCTGTGTGCCGGGGGCCAAAATTGACGTATTGCCTTCCAAATTCAAAGCGGTCGCCCGCTGGAATGCCAACCGCAAACTCGGACAGGCCACCGCCTTTGCCGCGATGGAACATTGCATGAAATTGGCCGATGAATTCGGCGTGGGCGTGGTAAGCGTGGATAATGCGTTTCATTATCTATGGGGTGGCGGATACGTCATTGATGCCGCCAAAAAAGGGTATCTGGCCTACACCGCTTGCACAGCCGCTTTGGCCGAAGTGGTTCCATTTGGCGGCAAATTTCCAACCCTGGGCACCAACCCGCATTCGTGGGGATTTCCCACCACCGAAGCCATCGGTTTTCCAATTTGCGTGGACTGGGCCACCAGCGTGGTAGCGATGGGCCGCGTGCAGCAGTTCTCGCGTGAAGGCAAAGAGCTTGGCCGAGGCTGGGCGGTGGATAAAGACGGCAATCCTACCCAGGACCCCAATAAGGCCGCAGCCCTGTTTCCCTTCGGTGAACATAAAGGTTATGGCTTGTCCTTAATTGATGAATTACTGGCAGCGTATATCGGCGGCTCTCTGCCCACATTACGCAGCCGCTGGAGCACCGGCCCCCAGGAGGAAAAACGCACACCCTGCTTTTTTTTCCAGTGTATTCGCGCCGACGCCATCAGCGGCGAATCGTTTGCCTGTAACCGCTCGCAGCAGGAGAATATCAGAGCCGTCCTGGCGGATATCCGCGGGCATGGCAATGAAACAACCCTGCTGCCGGGGGAGCCGGAGGCACGCGCAGCGCAGCGCTCGGAAAAACTTGGCGGCCTTATTTTCACCGCCGCGGAAATTGACGCCTTGGAACACATCGCCCGCGAAGCGGGTGTGGCATTTGATCGTAAAAATCTTAAACCCGTGGAGAAACCATGACACATTCTATTTTAGACATCAGTGGAAAAGTTTGCCTGGTAACAGGCGGCACCAGCGGCCTGGGCAAAGCCATTGCCTTGGGGTACGCTCAGGCCGGTGCCAAGGTTATCGCCGCATCCAGCAATCCTGACAAAGTCCAGGCCATGCAGAAGGAACTCTCCGCCATCGGCCCCGGTCATGATGCTATTGCTCTAAATGTCACCGATGCTGGTGCCGTTGATGCTGCGTTAAAACAAGCCGCTGCAAAGTTTGGCCGCCTTGATGCGGTTGTCAGCGCCGCTGGTGCGCATAAAAAACAGCCCGCCCTGGAAATGTCGGTCGAGGAGTTTGAGCGAATTATCCGCATCAACCTCATCGGCAGTTTTATTGTCAATCAGGCCGCCGGAAAAATTATGAAGGACCAGAGCCCGGACGCCAAATCCGTTCGCGGCTCCATTATCAATATCGCCAGCATCAGTTCATTTATGAGTTTGACGGAAGTGATCGCCTACGCCTCCAGCAAAACCGGCGTGATGGGTTTAACCCGCGGACTGGCCAACGAATGGGCACCCCTGGGCATCCGCGTCAATGGCATCGCTCCCGGATTTTTCCCCACCGATCTGAATCGCAAAATCCTCGAAGGCACACCGCGCGGTGCCTGGGTTAAAGCCCATACCCCCATGGCCCGTTTTGGTTCAGCCGAAGAACTGGTCGGCGCGGCCATCTATCTCATCAGCGATTCCGCCAGCTTCACCACCGGCGAAACCATCGTCGTGGACGGAGGCTTCCTGACCAAAGGCGTATAGCGGCCCCGCGACGCCTGAGCGCTGCGATTATCCCCGCAGCCTCGCGACCTCGTCTTGCGGCTTCCAAGGGGTTTCCAAGCTTGCCCATCAATGTTCTTTTACTCTTATCGCCGTCCGCGTTTCCAAGGCATGCTGCGTCTTGAGAATCTCTTGTCGTAGGGTTTCCGTATCCGGCAACACGGTCAGGTACTGGGAAGCGAACACCTTTGCCTTGATCCCGCCCATAGCTTAGTGAGCCTAGGCCTTAAACAAGCGAGATTTTTATCGCGTTTTTTATCTTTATGATGTGCTGAACAGGGGCACACCGCATCCGTCGCAGCGTGGCGTCTGCATCTGGTCGGCGTTCGATATTGTGCTTGCTTATCGGGATGTCTCCTGGGCTGGGCTTCTGCGGCGGGTCGGGGCGTCCTTACCCCGACATCATGTCTCATGATGCTAACAGCGTATGGGATAGTGCATGGCTTCGGCCAATCGCAGGAGGTATGAAGTCCATGGGTTCCAAGACATAATGCGGTAGATGATACGCCGGCCAGCCTTGATAATCTGGCAGGGTATTCGCAGCAGCACGTTGCGGAATTGTTTGAACTCCATGTTCAGGATCGTATGCTTCTCTTCACGGTGTCGCGATTCCCACCGGCCGCTGGGAACCGGCAGCAGTAATCCACACCAAGCCTTGAGCGTCCAAGCCAAGGAGCACATGACCATGTACGCCCAATTACTATGGAGGTTGTCCAAAGGATTTCGCATGGCCTGCACGCCATTCTTGAGTTGTTCAATCAAATTCTCCTGATGGCAGCGATCATTGGCTTGGAATACGATTTCCTCTGCGGTGCCGGAGCGGTCATTGGTGATATAGAACAAATACCGGTATTCTTCAAAAAGCCGTTCCATACCCTGTTCCACGGCAATCTTCTTCCGCAATGCCACCATCCGATAGAAGTGTTTGCACCGGTGCGGTTGATAGGTAAATTCCGCCACATCCTCCCATTGAAGAATCAGATTCTTGTATCCCCTTTTCCGAATGATTTGTTCCTTAATGTTTTCGGGCTTGGTGCGCTCCTGCGTCTGAACCTCATAGCGGGCCGGACGTTCCAACCGCTGCCACGCCGTCTGCGGCAACGCTTCAGCCCTGCCGATCATGGCCTTTCCGGCATCGGCTCCGAAGACAAAGGTGACATCCCCGGCCTGATCCCATTGGTCCAGCTTCCAAGTTTGAGTAAAGTCCGTATCCCCACGCAGGGCAATGCTTTGGAATCCCGCACGCCGACAGAGAGCGATAGCCTTATCCAGATAATTATCGGCCTGCTCGTGGCTGGGGCGATTACCCGGACGATTCACCAGATACAGTGGCTCGCGGGTGTTGGCCAGTGAGATCAGCAGAGGGTGGTAGCCCCATTGCCCTTTGTAGGATATATCCATGCCTTGTTTGCATTCTCCATAAGTGGGTGCCACCGTTCCATCGGCATCCAGAATAGCCTGCTTGAAAAAGGAAGGCTCCTGCTGCTTCCAGACGGTCAAACGCACGTCGTTGATGGTTTCCTGCAATCGCAGGACCTGATCATCGGTCTCAAAGCGTCGGCAGAAGTCTCCGGCGGTGGTGGGATCGGGAAGACGCTGCGCCCCCAGAGCATCCAGAACCGCCTCATTGGTGCGGAGCAATTCCAGATCCTCAAGGCAACTTCCATCGGCCAGAATGTTGTAAGCCAGGGAAAGCACGTGGTCGCTTTCAAAATATGGCACATGCCGCTTGAGCATGCGAACATTGCGGTTAATGGCCTGCGGCAAGCCGACATGCTGCGCCAGCAGGTGCACTGCCCCGATGCCGCCGCAGGTGATGGCACGGTCGCGCTGGGCCGGTTCATATCGGATGTTGCCCGCCCGGAGCATGGGATGCGTCTGGTCTTTCCAGCGTCTGGGGGCCAGGCGATCCCGGATGCGACGCCGATGCCAGGCCAGCCATTGATGGGTTTTCCTTTTCACTTGAAACGCCTCCTTAATCATAATACGTGTTGATGTCTACAACACTATACTATTACGAAAAGCAGAGCATTTCAGTTCATTTTTAAAAAAAATCAGGGGTTGTCCAGAAATATCACGCTGGTTTAAGGCCTAGGTGGCGCACCAGGGCCTCCTCCAATTCGCTCTCGCTATACTCGTCCTTGAGGTTCAGGAACTCCAGCAGATAGGGGCTGCGTACCTCGTCTTCCAAAGACACCGCGTCTTCCGGTCGGCCATGCTGACCCCGCGCCAGCAAGGCGGCCGGGGTTTTCGATTGTGCCGTACGCTCGAAGAATTGGGTGCTAATCTGCCGGTCCAGTTGCCGCACCGACCACCCGCCACGGATCGCCTCGCTTTCGTAAAAGAGGCGCGCATGCAGTTTATCCACCGCCATCAAACGCACATAGTGTGACCACGAAAGCGGGAAGGCCGCGGCGATGGCCATGAAGGCGGATGTTGCCGATGGTGGGGGCAATATTGCGGACGGTGTCGGCGGAATCGCACCCCCGGATTCGCCCGACAGCGCCGGGCATTTCGCCCTCGCCTCGAATTTGGCAGACGGTGTCTGCCAAATCTCCCAGTCGACATTGACCGCCCGTTTTCCGCTATTTCAGCGATTCAATCTGCACAAGCTGGGCATCATGGGCGTCGGGCACAATATCGCTGTGACACACCGCTTTTTTGCCTTTATGCGCCAGCGCGTGAATTTGTTCCTGCGTTAATACGCCGCGCTGCTTGAGCAGTTCCGCACCTTCCGCTGACACACCGGCGGACTGTGTCGATTTTTTTGCCGGTTCAAAATCCGCGTCCTTGCCGCTGGCGAATTCCTGGATTTCCTTGCTGATTCGCATGGAGCACCAGTCGTGACCGCACATGGCGCAAAAATCGGTGTCCACTTCCAGATCTTCATCATGTAAAGCCCGGGCGGTGTCGCCGTCGAATGCCAGTTCAAACATCTTCGGCCAATTCAGAGCCGCCCGCGCTTTGGACATATCATCATCCCATTGCCGGGCGCCCGTAATGCCACGGGCCAGATCGCCGGCGTGGGCTGCGATTTTATAGGCGATGCAACCCGCTTTTACATCCTGCGCTTTAGGCAGGCCCACATGTTCCTTCGGCGTAACGTAGCAGAGCATGGCCGCACCGGCTCGCGCTGCTTCCGTGGCACCAATGGCGCTGGTGATATGGTCGTAGCCGGGAAATACATCCGTGGTCAGCGGTCCAAGCACATAAAAAGGCGCATCATCACATACCCGCTGCTGGATCTGCATATTCATGGCGATCTGATCCATCGGCACATGACCGGGACCTTCCACCATCACCTGCACCCCCGCCGCCCGTGCCCGATGCACCAGTTCACCCAGCGTTTGCAATTCCGCCAATTGGGCGGCATCGGTAGCGTCAGCACAGCCGCCGGGCCGCAGCCCGTCCCCTAACGAGTAGGTCACATCATACTGCCGCATGATGGCTGAAATTTCATCAAACATTTCATACATCGGATTCTGCTTGTTATGCACAATCATCCACTTGGCCAACATGCTTCCGCCGCGGCTGACAATACCGGTCAACCGATCTTTTACCAGCGGCAAATGCTGCTTGAGCACCCCGGCATGAATGGTGAAATAATCCACGCCCTGCCGGGCCTGGCGTTCAATTTCCTGAAGGATAATGTCATACGATAAGTCTTCGATCTTCCGGCCAATGATCATGGAATAAATGGGCACGGTGCCAATGGGTATGGTGCTGTGATCAAGAATAGCCTGCCGACATTCCACAAGATTGCCCCCCGTGGATAAATCCATAAGTGTGTCGGCACCGAATTTCTGGGCCCATTGTAATTTTTCAACTTCTTCCGCCGTATTGCTGGAAACCGGCGACGCTCCAATGTTGGCATTAATTTTGGTAGTCACCATCCGGCCAATGGCCATGGGATCTAATCTTTTAGCGGATCGCAGGCCCTTAAATGCGTTCGGATCAGTGATGACGGCACTTCGCTGCGCCACCGTCTGATTCACCCACAGTCGCCGCGCATCGCCTCGTGCGCCCGGATGTCCGGCATCCAGGGAGGCATCATATTGAATGTCCATCGGGGACGCCGCCGCGCCTTGCCCGCCCGCCCCCTGCAAATGCCGGATATTGGCGGGAATCACCAGTCTTCCGCGCGCTATTTCCTGTCGGATAAATTCCGGCGTTTGCGCTTCACGCTGGGCCACGCGAATCATCTGCGGGGTTATCAACCCCGCGCATGCGAACTCATACTGTGTAACAAGATTTTTAGCAGCCTGAATCATTATAGAACACTCCTTAAATTATCCGCTTCCGCGGAACAGTAAACCGATCTCAAAACCCGCGGGGATGCGGGCCGTAATACCATTACCTCACACCACAGTCCGCATCAGGTTTGCTCACCTACGCAATCGCAGCTTCGCACAGCAACACCGAAAATAACCCCACCGGAACAGAACCGAAAACAGGAACGATACAAAACAACGGCCCCGCCATCGCCCGCGCTCCCTACGCCGGTACAATCCGGGTCAGGTTCCAAGGGTTTATTCTCAGTTCCCGTTCATCGGAACACCCCTGGCGAACAGTGAGGGATTATATCATATCAGCGGTCATCTTACCGCATACGTCATCTCACGATAGACGAAACCGAAACCAACCCGGCGAATATCCCGAGAGTGTCCAGCGATCTGATGGCATGGAGATAGAAAATCCCGGCATACGCATGCCAACCCGCTGACTGAGGATAATATTCTTATTACTATTTGGTGGCGTCCACGTCCCATCGCCTGGCGTACCCCAACGAAATTCCGCATAGAGCCGGCGAGCTTTGCGGCTATACCGCAGCAAGAAATCTGCTGATTTTTTGTTCCAGCGGCTCGAATTCTTCCGAGCAGAGCTTCCGCACTCGCTGGTAATTTTTTCCAGCCTCGTCGCCGAGCGTCTTGCGGCCCTCGCCCGGCTCATTCAGCAAATTTCTGCGTTGTGCATAGGGATCAAAATAACGTTCTTTCGGATCCCGTTCGTTTCTGATATCAGACCAGTTCCAATCTCCGGGCAGACCATCACATCCCGCCAATGCCCACACTTCCAATTCCTGCCACGCATGTTCCGCAACAAACGTCGCTTCGGTGGCAGGGCGCTTGCGGCTTGAAGCTCAATCGCATCAAGTGCCGTACGCCGCCCTGGTTGACCGTCGCGGTCCACCAGCAACAAAAATATATCCACCATTCCATCATACATCTCGATAATCTGGGCGATATTCCGCCACTGCAAAGCTTGGCTGATTCCTCCGAGCAGCGGATCTTGGCAGACTCGGACGTTCGCGTTAGGCTTTTTGAGATAGGACAGGATCGCCTTGACGACAGGCCTGAGGATGTATTGATCTTTTCTAAAATCTTCTGGGATAATCAGAATATTCATGCGCCAATCTCTCCGGGATGGGAGGGCACATCAGGGCGGGTAAACTCGACCGCATTTTCCAACCAGCCGGAAGAATGCAACCGGGCCAGATCGTTATCTTCGAGCACGCGCTTAGCTTCGGGAATCTCAGTGATTTGACAAATGCCGGCATCGGGCCTGCCCTCCAACCGGTAAACCAGTGAAGCGCTGTTGCGAGCATCTGGCGATAACAATGCCAGAAGTTGCGGAGAGTGGGATGTTGCGACAATCTGGATGGGTCCCTTCGCAGTCTTCTGTTCAATCAATTGCAGCAATAACGCCAGCCGCGTCGGGTGAATGCCGTTCTCCAGCTCTTCAAAGAAATAGAACTGTGCCGGTTCCGGCCCCAGCAAGGCGGCAATCATTGCCAGAAATCGAAGCGTTCCGTCGGACGCGCTATACGCGGAAGTTTTCCGTCCACCGGACTCGACCATGAACGCCAGAATTTTCCCGGTCTGATCGGGAACGAATTCAAAATCCGTTACATCCAATGGCGTGAGGTCCTTGATCCAGTTGATGACGGCCGCTTTTGTGTGATCGTCGGCACAAATAGCCTGTAGCACCGAAGAAAGGTTATCGCCCTGGTCGCCAAGGATATTCTGGCCGGGCAGCGACGGCCTGCGCATGGCGTCGGGTGCCAGGTCCAGAAATCGCATGGATTGCAACTCCGAAATCAGCGACTTCGCCGCCGCGATAACGCCTTTGGCCGCATCACCGCTTTCCACAATCTGCGTAAGTACCGGTTGGTTGGATGCAAAACGCAGTCGCTTTCCCAGCTTGCGATTTTGTCCGCCACGCGGAAGCCGGACGAAGACATACCGGGGGTTATGTTCCTGATCAGGCGGGTCATCTGGCGGATGGGAGTCAAATATATATCCACCGGGACCCGTCAAACGCTCCTGCAATACCCGCGGCGGTTTTCCGTTACTGCCCACATCAACCGCGATTTCATAGCTCGCAGCAGCCAGACCAATCTTCAGTTCAAAGGTAGAGCCGCTGTCGAATACCAATTCGCGCGTGCCTCCACGCAGACCGGACCACTGTAAAACGCCGCCTTCAATGTATTTTGCCCCGATAATTTCCGCCAAGGTATAGCCGCGAGAAATGCCATGAATGAAGCGAAACGCATCGCGCAGATTGCTTTTTCCCGAGGCATTGGTGCCAACGAGTACAGAAAACCTCGCGAGTTCAAGCTCGGCATGCTTGAAGTTCTTAAAATTCGTGAGGCACAACTTTTTAATCATTTCGCGGTCTCTTTTTTCATCCGGCTCTATTTTCTCAAAAAACCATCGTTTTGTCTTCCATGTTGCCAATCAGTTGCATGAATTTTCGGAAGAACCAGTTTTCCGCTTGACTTTTGTTTTTATACAGAGTACTCTGTTATACAGAGCTTATCGCTGCGAGCAGCGATTGCAGGAATTTATGAAGGACCTTCTTATGCCCAGGAGCCTGTCGGAGCAATGTCCAACTTGCGGAATGGAATTACTGCGAAAGAATCGGGTGCTGCTGCTGGCGGTTGGTGGTGCCATGATTACCGTGGCGGCTTTCGCGCTGGTGGTGCCGGCTTTATTGGTGCCGGCGATACTGCTGGTAATCGTCGGGGCTTATTTGATCGTATGGGCCACATTGGGAAAAGCCATGTGGTGCCGCAACTGTAAAAAGTTTCCACTGTTTTAATCTAAAGGAGAATACTTATGGACGTGACACCACAAGAAGCCAAGGACTTGCTGGGACAGACCGATACCATGGCCGAGCTTATGCGCAACCACAGCATGTACCGGCGAATCGGGCCGACGCTCATTCTGTGGGGCATCATCTGGCTGATTTGTTTTCCGCTGACGGCCCTGGTTCCCAGCCACAGCGGTTGGATATGGTTAATTGGGGACGCCATCGGCTTGGCGGGTAGCGCCCTGGCAGGGCGACGATCCAATACCAGCATTCGCTGCAAATCAGCGGGGATTATGCGTTCGCGCGTGCTCTGGTTTTGGGCGGCCTTTCTGGCTTACGGCTGCTTCTGGATGTATCTCCTGGCACCGGCCGGAAATGCCCGCGCGGTGGTGTTCATTGTGACATTGATCATGTTTGCCTATGTGGCTATCGGCTTATTGGCGCGCATGTCATTTATGGTCTGGCTGGGTGCCGGCGTGACGCTTCTGGCCATCGCCGGATTCGTTCTGTTTGAAAATAAGCCGCAGGTGCTCAACGTATGGATGGGCGTATCTGGCGGATTAACGCTTCTGGCGACCGGCATTTTTCTGACCCTCCGGGCGAGGTGACACTATGCCGCAAATAGATGAAATCATTCACCAGCCGGTTCGGCTGAAAATCATGGCGGCGCTGCTGGCGTCGGGTGCGGATGCGGAAGTTGAATTCACTTTCCTGCGCGGCCGCCTGGGTTGCACCGATGGCAACTTAGGCTCGCATCTGGATAAACTCACCGCAGCCCGCTACATTTCAGCCCGAAAAGCATTCCTGGGCCGCAAGCCGGTGACCTATTTAAGCGCCACCCGCACCGGCCGGCGAGCCTTTGAAGATCATGTAACCGCCTTACAGGATATTATTCGCCCACCCGATGCCGCATAGTGCCCATCAGAAGCAACAGTCGCGCCGGCAAAGTCCCAAACGCTACCGCGTTGTGCTTACCCGTCACGTCATGCTCGGCGGTGTCATCACGGTCTGCAAAGATTCCGGAGCGCCAAGCGTGGCATCTGTGCATGGCTCAAGTTGCACCTGCGCCGATAAGTGAATATGCGCTGACGAACTGCCGATCAACACTTGCAGCTTTCCCGGTTCCAGCGCAAATCTGCGTTTGCGTTCATCCCAGAACCACAGGGCCTGATCGTTATAGGGCAACGTGAACGTGACCGTCCGACGTTCACGCGCGGCCAAGGGCACGCGCTGAAACCCGACCAACTGCTTGATGGGACGACGCACTTTGGATTTTGGCGCCGTGACATAAAATTGCACAACCTCTGAACCAGGACCGTCGCTGGTGTTGGTTACCGTCGCGGAAACCCTTACAGAACTGCCCGCCGCCAGCGACATGGCATCCATTGTTATATTGCTGAATTCAAAGGTGCTGTAACTTAAACCAAAGCCGAAGGGATATAAACAGCGCCCGCGGAAATACATGTAGGTGCGATCATTGATAATGTCGTAATCATGAAAGCCCGGCAATTGGCGCAGACTGCGATACCATGTTTCCGCCAATTTGCCGCCCGGATTGTAGCCACCGAATATAGCATCGGCGATGGCGGTTCCCTGCGATTGGCCAGCGCACAGGGCGCAAAGAATTGCCGGGAAATGCTCATCCTCCCAGGGGACGGCGACGGGGCAGTTGGCGGAAAGTATTAGCACGGTATTGGCATTGGCCTTGTGCACCACTTGCGCCAGATCATGCTGGGCACCGGGAAGCACAATATCCTGACGATCTAACTGCTCATGATCAATGGTCTGATCCGTGCCGAGAACCAGAAATACAACATCCGCTTCTTTCGCCGCCTGGGCCGCCTTTTTCAGCCATTGCTTATTTGCCGGCCCCTGCACGGTGCAGCCGCGCACGAATTCCACCTGCACGCGGCCGGCTTTCGGACGCTCCAATGGCAGCAATTCAATATACTCAAGATGAAAGAGATCTTTCTGGTCGACGTTGCCGGTAAATACCAGGTAGATGGAATGCCAGCCGGAAGCGTTGTGAATCGGGGCGGAAAATTCCTGAAAAGCATCCCATCCGCCGGTGGGTTTAATTTTAATTCGCGCCGCAACTTCACCGGTCGGGCTGTCCATTCGGACTTCCACCACGCCGCCGGTGGACGCACAACTTGCCCGGGCCGTAACACTGGTTCGCCCGGTGAAATCCGCAGCAGGTAGCTGCACGTAGAAACCATTTTGCATCAAGCCCAGCGTGGCGTCCGGCAGCACACAATTAAAGAATTTGTAGCTCCAGTCAATGGAGGAAAAGTTGATGGCGTCGATGCGATTTTGTGATCTTGGCGAGCCTAGTGCAGCCGCGATGCCATCCAGTGGCGATACATGCACAAACGGGCCGCCGCTGTAGCCGCCCAGTGCACAGCGATCCGCCATCGGGCCAATCACCGCAACTTTTTTAATTTTTGCCTTGTTCAAGGGAAGGATTTTCCCGTCGTTTTTCAGCAGGACCAGAGATTCCCGCCCGGCTTCCAGGGCCAGTTTTCGATGCTCCGGGCTGTCAACAACATTAAAGGCAATGGTGTTGTACGGCACAACATTCGGATCATCAAACTCGCCGAACAGAAATCGCGCCGTAAGAATCCGCGTTAAAGCCTGGTCAATATCAGCTTGGCTGACCAGTTCCAGCGCTACCGCCCGCGGCAAAAACTTCTGATACGTACCCCATGCGAATCCGCAGTTCAGATCACACCCCGCCTGCACGGCCAACGCCGCGGCCTGTTCGCCGGTGGGAACATAATGATGCGTCTGATAGATATCCCCAACCGCGTCGCAATCCGAAGTGACATAACCTCGGAAACCCCAGCGGTGGCGCAGCAGGTCCGTTAATAAGAATCGATCCGCGCAACAGGGAATACCGTTAATTTCATTGTAAGATCCCATCACAGTAAATACGCCGGCATCGACAGCACTGCGGAAGGGACGTGTATAATATTCCCAGAAACTGCGGGAATTGACACTGGCGGATGTGGTATGGCGATCATCATCGGTTTCATTGCAGATGAAATGCTTCGCACAGCAGACGGTTTTTAGAAAATTGGGATTATCCCCCTGCATGCCCTGCACCACGGCCGCCACCATCGTGCCCATGAGATGCGGATCTTCCCCGAGGGTTTCATCAATGCGACCCCAGCGCGGGTCCTTAGCTGTATTAAGTGTTTGCGGCGAATAATAAGCCAACGCCGTGCCATGTTTATTATGGTAAGCGCGTGCCTCATCAGATACCGCAGTGTACGCTTTTAGCGCCAGCGCCGGGTTCCAGGAATTAGCCATGGCCAGGGGCACGGGGAAACTTGTGCACGGCCCACCGCGCAGCAGACCATGCAATGCTTCATGCCAATATTGATAGGCGGGCAATCCCAAATGTTTAATCGCCGGGGCGGTGTTGCCCATTTGCCCGGCTTTTTCCGCTAACGTCATCCGAGCCACCAGAGCGGAGGCACGGCGTGCGGCTCTTTCATACGCCTGCGGCGAAATGCCCACCGTGGCGGCCGGCGGCTGCGGCAGTGCTACGGCAGGATCGCCGTCGGCAAGGCCGCCGATGCGCGGCCGCAGCGATGCCAGCATGGTGCCGGCGGTCGCAGCGGAAATAAACCTCCGCCGGCTTATTTTTGCGATTGGATTAGTAGTTTCATCTGACATAAAAATCTCCTGAGCAATTGCAATACCATTTGTACCACGGCTGCAGGGGCCTTAAGCCCGTATCGCCGCCAAGGCCGCATTAATATATCCTAATGCGTACGCCATTCCCGCGTGCCACGGCGCACTGCAGGACATCTGCGGCGCGTGATCGGGAATCAAGACTCCGTCAAAATCATTTTTTTGGAGAATTCGCAGCACCCGCAGGATATCGACATCGCCTTCATCAATAAATGTTTCACGATAACTGGGAATTTTCCCCCGGACATTTCGCAGATGGACATAACAGATCTTCCCCTGCCGACTGTATTGATCCGCTGCTTCATAAACATCCCCCTGCGTCATTTCCGCGATGGATCCGATGCAAAACTCCAAGCCGTTGCAGGGGCTTGAATTCAAATCCAGCAGTTTCTGATACAGTGCCGGTTGATACACCAGTCGGGGCGTGTTTCGCAGCGTGGCAAACGGCGGATCATCCGGATGTGCAGCCAGTTGCACGCCGGCTTCTTGCGCAACGGGCAATAGCTCATCCAGGAATCGCTTGGCGCGCAGCCAGAGTTCATCCGCGGTTATTTCCGCCATGGTCCCGGACGGGGCCAGCGGATCATACACCATATTCCATACCATACCATTGGGGATCGGTGTATTGTCCCCAGCTTCCACGCCCACGGCGACAGCATGTCCACGGGCAAACGGCCCGCTGATTCGCCCGGCCACGCCGGCCAAACTGAAGTTGTACCCCATGCAGGGAATTCCAGCCTGCCCCATTCGCCGAATAATAGTTTTTAGACCCTCCATCTGCTCACCGCGTTTCGGGCCATCGAGCAGCACGTCATACCAATGAGCGGGATCAAAGTTTTCAATGGCCGCGATCTCCAAACCCTCCTGCGCCGCCGCTTTTACCAACGACGCAAGTTCCTCCAGCGACCAGAGCTTATCGCGGTCGCCCGCGTACCCCCAACCCTGTTTACCGCCGGTGGGTTGATCATCCGCTTTGCTGTGTGCGCCGCCATTAAAATAATCCACCAGGTGGGCAACAATATGCGTGCACCCGCACTGCCGGGCAAAACGGAAGTTTTCCGGTGTTAACGCGTGGCGGTATAGCCCCAGACCAAGTTTCATGGATTCTCCTGCGTCGGTGCTGGTGGCGTTTTCCATTTAAATAATTTCGGCGCATGGGCATAATACAAATTATCAAACGTGAGGCGTTTTAATATCATGTACTGCTCTCCAATGTGATTTGATCCAGCACAATGCCGGGATCAACGGCGTAAACTGTTAAGAGGTGCCGACCTTTGGAAACAGGCCCCACCGCAAAGCGCAGCGGAATATGATTCTCCAGCACTCCGGCACTGCGGATAGAGTTACCCACCACCCGCGTCTCGCTGGAAGCAAAAGGAACCGCCCGCACCTGAGGCGGTAAATCGTCCCAGCGCATAGCCAAACGCAGTTGCATGCCGGGATACAATTCGTACGTTGGCAATACATGTAAAACCACTTCGCCGTTGGCACATTCGACCGGAGCATGGAGGTGGTATTCCATGTGGGGCGCACTATTTAGTCCCGTTTGCGGGTCCCATTGATTTTCCGGGATCGCCGGCCACAGGGCCATGGCACCGCTTGACCATCCCAGGCCCGCAACCTTTCGCCATGCGGCACCTGCGGCCTCACGATTGTGCACAAAATCAGAAGCAGAAACGGTCACCATGCCCACGGCCTCCGGCAGCGGCAGATGCCTTTGGGCTTGGTTATGCAGCCACGGCCACTGCACCGCTGCCCATGCGGGATTCCACGTCGTGCCGCCCATCGTGGCGTAGTTGCTCCATTTGCCATTGGCTAATGTGTTGTTGTACCACGCTACTTGCCGCTGAATGTACGCCCGCCAATGAGCAACCGCTTTTTCATGTTCTATTCGTGCGGTTTTATCGGTATGCGCCAATCGGTCATACAGAAATATCAACCCCGTTGCCGAAAGCATCTGGGCCGGATAACCAAAAAGCTCAAAGAATGCGTCCCGGCCATCTTCAGAAATCTTCTTATATAGATGCGATTGCATATTGAACAGGCCCTGATATTGAGCCATGAGTTTTTCCACTTCCGCCATCGGCAGTTTCGCCGCCCACTGGCGATTCATGGACTCGGGTTTGCGTATCTGACCCAGACGGTAAAATTCCTGAAGCATCGCGGCAATGGCGTCGGCGTGTTGATCGCCGCATACCTTAGCCGCAAATTCCCGGAGAAATCGCTCCTGCGCGTCGGGGCCAAATGCCTTGGGATTCCAAGCCAGTCGGGCGGCAAAATCCATTCCTATTTCGCGCGGTTTGATGCCGCCGACATTAATAACCCATATTGTTTTGGAATCATTGTCCCAGGCCTTCTTAAGTTCCTCCCACATTAACGCCGGCGGCGTTGTGTTAAGCCAGCAGTAGGAATGCGGTCCGCCTAAATATTCAATATGGTAATAAACTCCCGCCCCGCCAGTGTGTTTGCGCTGCTCTGGATTGCTGAACTGCCGGATATAGCCGAAGTTATTGTCCGGCCAGATAATAGTCACGTCCGGCGGTACTTTAAGTCCCGAATTGTAGACCAGCAGCGCTTCCTTATAGGGCACATAACACTGCGCTACCGCCCCCCACCGCCGCGTGACATAGCGCTTCAGCAACGCCCGTTGAATACCGAAAATTTTCTGCACCAGGGATCGTTCCTGAGCCAGGGTATGGACGCCCTCCAGCGGACTGTCATACGGCCCGCGCATGCCGACGGTCCAGATGGCTTCATATTTACCGCGCGTTGTTACAGAATTCGTCCAGAATTTCAGAATATTTCTGCTGTTGGTGACAAAATTCCACGGGCCGTTTTTGCGGGCATTCTTCCCATTGAGAAATGACACCGGATTAGCCAGCATCGGCTCCACATGCGAGGACCCCATGACAATCGCATAATTATTTGCCAACACCGAATTTTCCGGGATTGCCGCAAACGGCGTAGAGCAGTTGTGCATCGCCGGCCAGAGATAATTTAACTTCAGCCGCAGCATCAGATCAAACACCTTCTGATACGTCTTCGGCCCCACATTCCCCACTTTTGGATCAAAAGTCCTGGCGGCCCAGGGTTCAAATCCCCAATCCTCATCATTAATAAATATGCCCCGATATTTTACACCCGGTTCGCCCCCATACCGCACGCCCGCTGTCACCGCCACCGCGGTCGCTTTTTTCACCGGCACATCCGCCCACCAGAACCAGGGCGAAACGCCGGCCGCCTCGCATAAATCCATCACGCCATACGCCGCACCGCGCCGATCACTGCCCGCAATCACCAGCGCCCGATCAATACCGGCAACAGGTCGTTCCACGGTCTGCCATAAATTGGCCTCCCATTTGCCTTGTATGGCCGCAACATCAATTTTCCCCTTTGCCGCCAATTGATCCACCCATGAACTTTGCCCCAGCGTGCCGATGATAATCGCGGTCTCCAGACGCTTCGCCCGCGTGACAACCTCCGGCCTGTGCCCCGTGACGCGCCGCAGATCATCCGCGAGCATACGCCCGGCGATGTGCACCACCTGATGGTCTTGCTGATCTATTAGAATCGTCGCCGCGCCGTGCGGGCCGGCCAGCAGGAGATCGCCGGCACCGGCGGGCCATTGATGCATTACCCGACATTGTGCTAAGAGGGACGTAGATTCCGCCGCCCGCGCAGCGCCGCGTTTGGTCAGCAACGCCCCAACCGCCGCCAAACCACTTGCCCTAAGAAATCGCCGCCTATCCAAGTACTTCACTCCGCTTCAGGTTATAGGTTACAGGTTATAGGTTACAGGTTATAGGTTACAGGTTACAGGTTACAGGTGCCACTGCCATGTTCCAGGTTCCAGATTCCAGGCCTCAGCGGCCAGCGGCCCGGAGATAATTCTCCAGCCAGACCAATGCCGGTCGCGGCGTGCCATTTTTGCGGATCAAATACGTATAAGGCAGCCACGTATGCCCCTGCTTAAAATCCCAGAAGGTTACCCCACGCACCATGGGGTCATTCCAGAATATCGGAAATTGCGTTTTCATCTGCTGCAATTGTTTGCGATTGCTTTTAAAGTTCAGATCATACTCGCTGATATAGATGCCCAGCCCCAGCGATCCAAGCTTCTGCAAATCAGCACGGATGACGGAAGACTTAATATGCTCCAGGCCATGGGCCTGACAGCCGATGCCGTCAATTAAATGCCGCTGCTGCAATAATTTGATCAGACGAATATATTTGGCCGTCTCGGCAGGATAGCCCAGAATGTTATAATCATTAATCAGCAACTTGGCGTGAGGGAAATCTTTCCGGGCTAATTGATACGCCCAGATCACCCATCCCCATTTAGTATTTCCGCCGGGCAGACCTTTTTGGTACTTCGGCCGATGGTGCAGAGGTTCATTGACGACATCAATGAATTGGAATTTGCCGTTGTAATGCTTGGCGTACGCGGCGTACCACGCCCGCACCGCCGCCGCCGCATTATGCACATTGACCCATGGCGGCTGCTGTTCGCCCCAGATCATATTATGCTGTTTGACCAGCAGATGCTTGCGCTGTGCGAAGCGATACATGGCATTCAACGCACCCCAGTAGAAC
>JAKBCC010000166.1 GCA_021808105.1 Planctomycetota bacterium | reverse complement strand
TTCTTCCGGCCCGAATTTATCAATCGCCTGGATGATACGATTATCTTCCGGCCCTTGAGCAAGGATGATCTCTATCGCATCATCGACATCGAAATTCAGAAGGTGACCAAACGGCTCATTGAGCAGGGCATTAAGCTGGAGACCACGCTTGCCGCCCATGATTTTCTCATTGAAAAAGGATATAACCCGGACTTTGGTGCCCGCCCCTTGCGTCGTGCCATTGAGCAATACGTTGAAGATCCGCTGTCGGAATCCATTCTGCGTGGTGAGTATAAACTGATGGCCGCGGTGAAAATTGACCGCGACGGAGATTCTCTGCGATTCACGGGTATACCCAAACAACAGGAACCCGCCGCCGCCGGTGCCGGTGGGGCGGTCGCCACCTGACTTGGTTAGCGTTTGCCCGGCGTAAACAACGCGGTCAACAGGCCGATCAGCGCCAGAGCACCGCCGCCGAAAATGTACAACGCGGTGGTTTTTGTATATCGCCCGAAAATAAGATCATGGGCGCGATCCGCCAGCGAGTGCGAGGCATGAAGCCCGGTGAAAAGCAGGGCGATCCCAATTATTAACAGAACAATTCCAATAATGCGTTGGCTGTTCATGGTTCATACTCCTGTTAAACGGATAAAAACTTCAAACTTGATAAATAAATTGACCTTTTGCCGACGTCACTTTCTTCCGCGGGATCCACCGACCAGTGAAATCACAAAAATAATTAAAAAGACAACGGTGCGCCGTGATAAGGCGGTAGTTTTCAGCGGGGAAATACCCGCCCGGCAAAGTAATCGTTCCAGCCGGTAGCAATCGGGACGGTAGCGGAGGTAACAAAGCTACTGAAGCTCTCGATGGAAAGGTCGCGTAAGGCGATCGGCGAGCTGACAGGCCTCAATATAATGTGAACACCGAGGAAGCCTCGAAAGTGCTAATGCAGGAGCCGACCCGCTCGTTGTTCGGGGAAGGCCGCCGTCATCCGGGCAAGCTGCCAGGCAGCCAGAACGATCCCGCTCGGATGAACCTGCCGGGGTATTGGTGGCAGCATGTCAGCACAGGAAACTGGACGCAACACGGGAAGCCCCAGCGGTGGGAGCGTGTGACTCTCAACCGGAACATCCGCAAGGATGGTTTCGGGCCGAACTGGGGTGGCGGAAAGGCTCGTAGTACCACTGAAGTTCCGATCAAGTCGGGATGGAGGGAAGGGGCCTTAGTTGTAAGGGCAGCGTAGGAAGCAGCGCGGGGCGCAAAGGAGATTGGCCAGAAATGAGTCTAACAACTCCGCTCAGTGTTCAGAAACTGCAGGCGACGTTGCATGCCAAAGCGAAGGATTCTCCCACGCAGCGGTTCCATGCGTTGTATGACAAAGTGTACCGGAAAGACGTACTGGCCCATGCCTATACCCGATGCCGAGCCAATAAGGGAGCCGCGGGTGTGGACAACCAGACATTCGAGGACATTGAGGAATATGGGCTGGAGCAGTGGCTGGAAGAACTGACGCAAGAACTCAAGAACCAGACGTACAAGCCACAGGCAGTCCGGCGGGTCTACATACCCAAACCGGACGGCAAGCAGCGTCCCCTGGGAATCCCAACGATACGGGACCGGGTGGTGCAGATGTCGGCGGTACTGGTGCTGGGCCCCATCTTTGAAGCGGACTTACCACCGGAACAATACGCCTATCGGGAAAATCGCAGTGCCTTGGACGCGGTAGAAGCGGTCCATAAGCTGCTTATCCAAGGGTATCGCGCGGTGGTGGATGCGGATTTGAGCGGGTACTTTGATTCAGTTCCACATGCGGAACTGATGAAATCGGTGGCCCGTCGTGTGGTGGACGGGGCGATGCTGCATTTAATCAAGATGTGGCTGGAAGCCCCGGTTGAAGAAACCGATGACGAAGGCAAGCAACACCGCAGCACCCGTAACCGGGATGAAGGTCGTGGCACGCCGCAAGGCTCCCCGATCAGCCCGTTACTGTCGAACCTCTACATGCGGCGCTTTGTGATGGGCTGGCGCAAGCTGGGCCATCAGGCACGTCTAGGGGCTCATATCGTCAATTACGCCGACGACTTTGTGATCTGCTGTCGCGGGAATGCCGAAACGGCAATGCAAGCGATGCGGGGCATGATGGAGAAGCTGAAATTGACGGTCAATGAGACGAAAACGCACCAGCGGTGTGTGCCGCCGGAATCGTTTGATTTTCTGGGTTATACATTCGGACAAATGTACTGGAAGAAGAATGGTCGGCCTTACATAGGCAAACAACCATCCTTGAAGCGTGTAGCGCGAATCCGGGAGGCCATCAGTGCGATGACCGATCGGCGGAAAGTACAGCAGGAACCGGAGGAAAAGGCAGCCGAACTCAACCGCGTATTGCGTGGCTGGGCGGGCTACTTTCAACTCGGTGCGGTCAGCAAGGCGTATCGTGCCATAGAAGCCCATACCTGCCACCGGATGCGTCAGTGGTTGCGGTCAAAATACAAGCAAAGACAGATCAGTTACAAGTCGCATTCGGATGCGTACCTGCATACGAAACTGGGACTGTTGAACATGACGAGTCTGCCCGCAGTGATCCGTGTGCGAAAGCAGAAGGAATACCACCTTACTCCGAGAGCCGGATGCGAGAAATTCGCCCGTCCGGTTCGATGAGCGGGAAGTGGAAACGCAGCATGGTTGGGACATTGAGGCACCGGCAACCGAAAGGGTCGGCAAACCGCTATGCCCAACCTAAACCAGCGCGCCACTTCTCGACTCTACGGCAACAGAGTGACACGAACCGCAATGACGCGGGGGCGGAACGACGGTAAGCCACAGAGGTCGCAGAGATCACAGAGTTTGGGACACCACGACGATATTTACCACGAGGTAGCGGAGGGGTAGCCGCTGCGGCGGCTGGAGCAGGAGATCTGGTGATGGTTGAGCAGTAGGGCGGGGGCGCGTCGTGAAGTGTCGCTAAAAATGACAGGTTGGCGGGACATCGGGTATTATTCTGGGGCTAAAGGTGCAGGATTTCGTATTCAAGGCGTATGGTTTCAATGCCGGGAAGTCCAGAACAGATTGCTCGGGAGCGCATTGACCGAATGTTGGTGCAGTGCGGGTGGGTGGTTCAGGACTATGCGCAGATGAATATTTCCGCCGGTGTGGGTGTGGCGATTCGGGAATTTCCGTTGCAGACGGGTTTTGCGGATTATCTGCTGTATGCGGATGGGAAGGCCATAGGAATTGTTGAGGCCAAGCCGGAAAACCACACGCTGGTGGGAGTGGAAACCCAATCCGCCAAATATACCAGCGGCCTGCCGGAAAACTTTCCGGCCTGGCGGCTGCCTCTGCCGTTTGCTTATGAATCCACGGGTATCCTGACCCGGTTTACGAATAATCTTGATCCGCAGCCATGCAGTCGGGAGGTATTTTCCTTCCACCGCCCGGCGGAACTTATCCGCATGGCAGAATTGGAAAGCCAATTGAGGGCGGGATTGCAGCACTTGCCGCCGCTGGACCCTGGGCGGCTGTGGCGGGTGCAAGTGGATGCGATTGCGAATCTGGAAAAGTCACTGGCGGATAATCATTCGCGGGCGTTGATTCAAATGGCCACCGGATCAGGTAAAACATTCACTGCATGCAATCTGGTCTATCGACTTATTAAATTTGCGCATGCGAAGCGGATTTTATTTCTGGTGGATCGCAATAATCTGGGGCGGCAGACGCTGGCGGAATTCCAGCAGTTTGTTAGCCCCGGCGCACCTTATAAATTCACGGAAGAATTTAATGTCCAGCGCCTGAAAAACAATGCCATCGACCCATCCTGCAAGGTTTGCATTACCACGATTCAGCGGCTTTATTCCATTCTCAAGGGGGAGCCGGAATTTGACGAATCGGCGGAGGAAATTTCCCAATTTGAGTGGGCCAATGCGCTGGCGTCCGGGCCGTTGCCGGTGGTTTATAACGCCATAATACCCATTGAAACATTTGATTTTATTATCATTGATGAATGTCACCGGAGCATTTACAACCTCTGGCGGCAGGTGCTGGAATATTTTGACGCCTTTCTAATCGGCCTGACGGCAACACCGAGCAAACAGACGATCGGCTTTTTTGATGGCAATCTGGTGCAGGAATATACCCATGAAAAAGCCGTGATTGACGGCGTAAATGTGGGCTACGAGGTATTCCGCATTGAAACGCAGATAACCAGGGACGGCGCGAAACTGGCCAGGGTTCCAGATTATTTTGTGCCGCGCCGTGATCGCAGCACGCGGCAGAAGCGCTTTGCGCAGCTGGATAATGATCTGATTTATACGGGTAATCAGTTGGATCGGGATGTGGTCAGTGAAAGCCAGATACGCCTCGTGCTCTCCACGTTTCGTGATTGTTTGCCGCGGATTTTTCCGCTGCGCACGGATGTGCCCAAAACGCTGATCTTTGCCAAGAACGATTTACATGCCGATGACATTACCCGCATAGCGCGGGAGGTGTTCGGCAAAGGCAATGATTTCTGCCAGAAGATCACCAGCAAAACCACGGGCCGAAAGCCCGAAGACCTGCTGGCTGAGTTTCGCAATTCTTTTAACCCGCGCATTGCGGTGACAGTGGATATGATTGCCACGGGCACGGATGTAAAGCCGTTGGAATGTCTGCTTTTTATGCGGAACATCAATTCCGCCGGTTATTTTGAGCAAATGAAGGGACGCGGCTGCCGGGTCATTCCGTCCGATGATTTACGCGGCGTGACACCGGATTCAAAGGGCAAAACGCATTTTGTTATTGTGGACGCGGTGGGCGTGACGGAAAGTGATAAGACGTTTTCCCAGCCGCTGGATCGCAAGCCATCGGTGGCGTTTCATAAAATTCTCAATACGGTGGCGGCGGGCGTTGTGGATGTGGATGTGGTTTCCACACTGGCGGCGCGGTTGATCCGCCTGGATCGGCAACTCGATGACAGCCAGCGGGGGCAGATTGCGGCGGAATCCGGCGGGAAAACCCCCGCCGATTTGGCCGGCGACCTGCTGGGAAGTATTGAGCCGGATAAACTCACTGCCCTGGCGATTGAAAAGTTCAGCCTGCCGCCGGATACCGAGCCGACGGAAAGCCAGATAACGGTCATGGAGCAGCAGACCATGGCGGCGGCGCTAAAGCCGTTTCACAACCCTAACCTGCGGGACGCCATTATGCGGGTTAAAACGCAGAATGATCAGATTATTGATGAAATCAATCAGGATTCGCTGGTGCGGGCGGGCTTTGATGCCGCAGCCCTGGAAAAAGCAAAATCTGTTATAAAGAGCTTCATGGAGTTTATTGAAACCAATAAAGATGAAATTGAAGCCATCCGTGTGCTGTACAGCCGACCGTATCGGCTGGGATTGCGGTATCGGCAGGTGCGGGAATTGGCGCAAAAGCTGACGGCGGCACCCTTTTTTGTAGACCCCAGAAAGCCAGAAAGCGTGGAGCGGATCTGGCAGGCGTATCAGGCGATGGAACCGCAAAAGGTACGAGGCGCGGGCCGACATTTAGTGGATCTTATTGCGCTGGTGAAACACGCCATCACGCCGGATTCACCCTTGGTGCCGATTGCCACGGTGGTGGAGGAGCGGTACAGCCAATGGCTCGCGGAGAAGGAAGCGGCAGGGGCAACATTTACTGCGGAACAGCGGCGTTGGCTGGTGGCAATTAAGGATCATATTGCCAATTCGCTGGCCATTGAGCAGGAAGATTTTCAGGAAGTTCCGTTCAATCAACTCGGCGGCATGGGGAGAGCGTATGAGCTATTTGGCGATATGCTGCCGGCGCTGCTGGAAGAGCTGAATGGGAGGCTGGTGGCATGAAGGAAACAACCGCTGAAACTCTCCCAAGGAACTGGATTACGGCTCGCCTCGGCGAGGTTCTGGAATTTAATTATGGGAGGGGGCTGCCCAGTGCAAGTCGGATTCGGGGGCCTTTTGCGGTTTATGGATCGAATGGGGTTGTTGGAGAGCACTCCTCTGCGTTGACACCGGGTTCGACAATCATCGTCGGTCGGAAGGGTTCTGCCGGGGAGGTGCATTTCTGTAAATTTCCTTGCTGGCCTATTGACACGACCTATTTCATCAGCGATTTCAGGGGATGCGACCCTCTCTATCTATTCTATCTGCTTGGCACGCTCCGGCTAAAAAAACTGGACACCTCGACCGCAGTTCCCGGGCTAAATCGCGATCGCGCATACGAATGCTTGATGCCTCTCGCTCCGCTGGCGGAGCAGCGGCGGATTGTGGCGAAGATTGAGGAATTGTTTTCCGACCTGGATGCAGGCGTTGCGGCGTTGGAGCGGGTGAAGGCGAATCTGAAGCGTTACCGTGCGGCGGTGCTGAAGGCGGCGGTGGAGGGAAAATTGACCGCCGAATGGCGGAAGAAAAATCCCGCAACGGAAACTGGGGAGCAATTGCTAACGCGCATTCTGGCGGAGCGGCGGAAAAAATGGGAAGAGGGCCAACTGAAAAAATTCGCGGAGAAGGGGAAGGTGCCGCCGAGCGGTTGGAAGGGGAAATATCTGGAGCCAGAATCACCGGAGGTAGCGGGGTTGGCGGAGTTGCCGGCGGGGTGGCTTTTTGCGCGGTTGGATGTGATCGCCGAGATCAATCCTGCAAATGATCCCTTGAGCGTTGCTCCCGATACGCGTGTGCACTTCGTTCCTATGCGCGATGTCGCGGAGGATTTTGGTGGCGTCGATACCTCGCGGATGCGGCCGCTTGTTGAGGTCCGTCGGGGATATACCCAGTTCCGGTCCGGCGACATAATTTCCGCTAAGATTACGCCTTGCATGGAAAACGGAAAACTTGCGATCGTACCCGGGTTGAAAAGTCCCGTCGGCTACGGCTCGACCGAATTTCATGTCATACGCCCTCCAACGGTTTCGCTTGGCCGATGGATCGCCCGGATCCTATCTCAGGAATCGGTGCGGCGGAATGCCCGCGGTAGCTTTAAGGGTACGGCAGGGCAACTGCGCGTACCCACCTCGTGGCTTGCGGCGCTGCCAATCCCTACTCCCCCGGCGGGAGAGCTAGCCATCGTGCTCCTAGAGATAGAGCGGCGGCTTTCGGTTGCGGATGCTGTTGCCGCCCAGGTTGATCGGTCGTTGAAACGCGCGGCGCGGCTGCGACAGTCCATTTTGAAACGGGCCTTTGAGGGTAAGCTGGTGGCACAGAATCCCGCCGATGAGCCAGCGTCTGTTCTGCTGGAACGCATCAAGGCCCAGCGGGCGGCGGTGCCGGAGCGGCCGGCCA
>JAKBCC010000034.1 GCA_021808105.1 Planctomycetota bacterium | reverse complement strand
GCAATCTGATAACACGCAGCCCTCCACCTCGTCACAACAGGTACGCCACGCGCCACCTTCATAAAAGGTACCTGACACCTTTTTTTTATCCCGGCGGATCACGGCACGTAAAATTAGCTCAATGCGGCAGCGTTGAGTTAGCCGCAGAATCGCAACCTGATAACACGCTGCCCCTCACCCCGTCACCATGGGTACGGCACACGCCACCTTCATAAAAGGTACCTGACACCTTTTTTCATCAGTTGGGATTCAGAATCATTCCGAACCAGGGGAGTTCCAGTTCGGGTCCCGTGGTGTTGCCTATCTCATGAGCCATCGTAGCGGGGTCAACACTGACATTGACGCCTGCCACGTGTCCGTCGCAGAAGGCGATATTGGTTACACCGTACATGGCGGGAATGGTAAAGGGAGATCCGGATGCCCGGAAATCAGGGCCTAATTGAACATTGTGTATCGGTGTAAGGGCCGTCCAATCCGGGGTATAGCCGCCCTCGGTAAAACCGAACGGCCAACCCACATCATTGTCTATAATCCAGGCCACGTCGCTGGGGTTGGTCTTGAAATCTGAAAATTTGGTCGGAGGCCCCCATTTGCCCGTGTTGCCGTTCAATCCTGCCACCAGCGCGTTAATGCGATAGCTGCGCCAATAATAGACGGGATTTCCATCCCAGATGTTTATCTTATATTGTTCCGAGCTGACAGTGGGACACTCATAGACGGGGGGAAAGAGAGCCATGACGCGATTAGTTCCCTGATAACCTCCCAGGGTGCGATCAAAATTCTGCACCCTGTGGACGATGTATGGCAGCATCAACTGCTCCCAAAATGGTCCCCAATATCCCCCAAATGGTTCGGGCTGTGCCAGCGGCGCCATCCCCCGGTTGTCCTGCGCATACATGTAACCGGCCATGGCCAGTTGTCGCATATTTGAACCGCATGCGATCTGTTGCGCCATGCCTTTGGCTTTTGCCAGCGCGGGCAGTAACAGGGCGACAAGCACGGTGACAATGGAAATAACCACCAGCAGTTCCACGAGGGTAAAGCCGGCCGTACGCCGCTGCATTGCAACGCTCACATTGGACCTATGGGAGTACCCGAGGGGGCTTGATCCAGGATTATTGAAGATTCGGTCCATACGTCACCTTCGACAAATATCGGCCTCGCGAGCCGCCAGCCGTTAAGAATATGCGACAGGACACATGATTTAATTGTCGCTCGACTAGAAAGCGGCTCTGTTCAAAATAAGCGTAGCATGGTTGAGAATATAAATCTATAACCAAATGCGATATTTTTAACGCGCTTTGCGACATAAAAAACGACGTTCAATGTTGGCCGTCGGGCATCACAGCCCCAGCGCAGCCCACGGGGGCGTGGCAATTTTTCCAGGCATGGCCGAATTAACGCCAAATCAGGCGGAAATCACAACATTTTTTACCGTCTCGCCAAGAGCCTTCCAGAGATTCTTTTATCGTGTGTTCCACCACCGGCAGAGCCGGCGGCTTTGTGAAGATTCCCCACACTGCCGTGTTGCCTGGAAAATTGCCACGCCCGCCAACGGGACAATCCAACAGGGACAATCCAACGGGTCCGGGACATTTGAACGGGTTGGGCGTAAACTATAGGCGGTGATCGACAGGTGCAAACAAGTACAGTGGCAAAGGGCTGCATTATGAAAAATACGAATCAGGGATCTCAGGTGGGATTTATCGCACCGGACTTCACACTGCCCGAAGCGCCGGGAAAGAATTGGACACTTAGCCAAACGCTGGGCCGTCCGCGCGTGCTGGTGTTTTACCCGGCGGATTTCAGCCCCGTCTGCAGCGATCAACTGGCCATTTATAATGAACTGCTTGAAGAATTCAAACGCTTTAACGCCTTGCTGGTGGGAATTTCCGTCGATGGGGTCTGGTGCCACAAGGCGTACAGCCAAAGCCGCAAGCTGGAATTTCCGCTGTTGGCGGATTTTGAGCCGAAGGGGATGGTGTCGCGGCGTTTCGGCGTATACCGCAATGAGGATGGCATGTGCGAACGGGCAATCTTTGTACTCGATGCCGCGGGCGTGATCCGTTGGCGCTATGTTTCACCGATCGAAATTAATCCCGGTGCCGATGGCATTTTGCATGCGCTGGAATCGCTTGCTACGGATAATGTCCAGGCATAAGGAAGTACCACATGCGACTCGAACCGCCACGTCCGGCCCTTACTCCGCCCCTGGGGCCGGAAGATCATATTTCCGGTCCGCCTGACGCGGTTGTGGAACTCGTTGCCTTCGGGGATTATCAGTGCCCGCATTGTCATACCGCCCATCCGATCACGCAGGCAATGATGGAGGAATTCAAGGGACAGCTACGCTTTGGCTGGCGACACTTTCCGTTAAGCAAAATTCACCCCGATGCGCGAAATGCCGCCAGTGCTGCCGAAGCGTGCGGTGACAAATTCTGGCTCATGCACAACCTGCTTTTTTCCGACACGGGAAAATTATCGCGTGACAATCTGCTGCAATACGCCCGGCAGTTGGAAATTGATACTCAGGTAATCGCAACGGCACTGGATGAAAACCGCTACGGGGAACTGATTCGCAGGCATATTGCCAGTGGCTTGCGCAGCGGTGTCAACACTACGCCGACGTTTTATATCAATGGCCGGCGGCATAATGGCGGCTTTGACAAGCAGACGCTGTCTGCCGCGTTAAATGAGGCGATAGCCGCGAAATCAGGGGCTGTGGGAAAATCGCCGCCGTGAGATCGGCCAAGGGCATAACAGGACTGGACACTTTTCCGCCACCGGCGCAAAGGATTGGAAAATGAAGGAGTCGGCACAACGGTGACCATTTTGCTGGGAATTCTGGGCCTGCTGGTGCTGATCTTGACCAGCATTGATCTGCTGTGGACGACATTTGTTGAGGGTGTCGGACCGATGAGCCTGCGCGTGGCGCTGCTGGTGGGAAGGCTTTTGCGCTATTCGGTGCTGCACGGAAAAACACGTCGCCTGATGGCCTGGGGCGGTTTACTGGTGGTCATGGCATCCCTGGCCACTTGGACGCTGCTCATCTGGACGGGATGGACCCTGATTTTCTGTTCCTGGCCCACCGCTGTGGTCGCCGCCGGCACGGGGCAGCCCGCCGATGTTGTCCAGCGCATCTACTTTACAGGCTACAACCTCTTTACGCTGGGCCTGGGTGATTTTGTCCCACGGGGCGGACTATTTCAGATTCTTACTGATTTATGTTGCGCCAGCGGCTTTTTTCTTTTCGGCGCGGCCATTGCGTATTTGGTCCCGGTAATTTCCGCGGCTACGCAGAAGCGGCAGGTGGGCGTGTATATATGGTCGTTGGGGAAAAATCCCGCCGATATTATTTTCCGGGCCTGGAACGGTGCCGATACCACCGCGTTGCAGCCGCACTTCATCGCGTTGACCGCCATGCTACTGGGACTGGGGGAAAATCACCTGACCTATCCGGTGCTGCACTTTTTTCATTCCGCCAAGCGCTCGGCCGGGGTGGGAGCGAACATCGCCATTCTGGATGAGGCCATTACTATCATGGAATGCGGCCTGGAAAAAGGATGCAGTCTGGATTTGCCATCGCTGGGTGCGGTGCGCGAGGCGATAAGCGAATACATTGTGACACTCAAGCCGGTGTTGATGCTCGTTTACGATGACGGCGACCCTCCGGCGCCGTCGCTGGCACCCTTACGGGAAATCGGCCTGCCCGTGGTGGATGATGCGACCTTCGCCAAAGCGCTGGAAAATCAGGCGGAACGGCGGCGGCTTCTGCGAAAACTGGCACGCATTGAAGGATGGACCTGGGATGCGGTATGGCCTGAAAAAATTGATCTCACGCATGGAATCTGATACGATTCCGCTTGCGTGTCCGGTTGATATTTTTTGGTGAATATTATTATGTCCATGCGTTTATTTACCGGCGTGATCGCTGCGGTCCTGCTGTTAATTATGGGTAGTGGAAATGCACCTGGCGCGAATGCCGCTAAAACCGTCACGATTTACCCACTTGGAGATTCCATCACCTTCGGCTTTAGCCGCGCGACCAGAGACCACCGTATACCGGGGGGCTATCGGGCGGAGCTTTATACCCTTTTAACCCATGCTGGCTATAACGTGCATTTTGTCGGGTCCAGTACCCGCAACCCCACAATAAACCTGGTCCGGCATCACGCGACACAGCATGACGGCTGGCCCGGCTGGCGGATTGATCAGATTGCCTCCCATGTTAAACAGTGGCTGGCCCGCAGCGGCTACCGATTCAAAGGTCCCGCCTATCCCAACTTTATTCTGCTGCATATCTCCACCAATGATATTATTCAGCATTTTGACCCGAAATATCCGGGTAAAAATGAGTCTGAATCGCAATTTATGCGCGATATGGAATCGCGCATGACACAGCTTGTTCAGGAACTTGTGACCTTGCGGCCCAAGGCTCATCTGCTGGTCGCGGAAGTTATTCCTCTGGGCGGCTGGTCGCCGAAAATCAAGTCCGCGCTTTGGAATAAGGACGTGCGCGAATTTAATGCGTTTGTGAAAACGCACTTGGTACCGGCATGTCAGGCTAAAGGGGAACGGGTAACCGCGGTGAATCAATATGCCAATTTTTCTACGCCGACGGGCAAGCCGATCTGGAAACATTTGCCGGACAAATGCCATCCGGATTCCTACGGCTACCGCCTGATGGGGCGCACCTGGTTTAAAGCCATCATGGCTATTTTGAAAAGGCCGACCGCGACGGAGGCGAATCACGTTATGAGAGTAAATCCTGTTCCGCGTTGAGCTCAACGCTGCCGCATTGAGTTATTGGTTTTTTCAGGGCGATGCTGTTGAAGCTGCGGTTTTCCAGGATGTATTTTTTTTCAAAATTGGTACCCACCAGCAGGCCGTCGGCGGTGGGCAGCGGGGGCACAAAATCAATGATCTGCAAAGGCTTGAATTCGGAGCACACCGTGCGAATGTGTTCAAAATATTCGGCGTGATCGGTGACAATACGTAAGATGCCGCCCGGCACCAGAACGCGCAAGGCCTGGTGCAGAAAGGGCGTTTGAATCAAGCGGCGTTTGTGGTGGCGCGCTTTGGGCCACGGATCGGGAAAATAGACATGCAGGGCATGCAGCGACTGATCGGGCACATGGGCACGTATCCACCAGTTGGCATCCGCGCGAACCATGCGGGCATTGGGAAGTTGATGCCGCCGGAGACGATCGGCGGCAAAATCACAATAAGCGCGAGCCCATTCAATACCGACAAAGTTATGCTTTGGGAATTCCGTTGCGGCGGCCAGCAGGAAGGTGCCTTTTCCCGAACCGATCTCCATCTGCACGGGATTATTATTAAGAAAAATGTCCCGCCAGGAAATCATGCCCGCATCATCGGGAACAAGAAGCAGGGCCGGTTCGGGAATTAAATTGGGCTTTAATGCCAAAGGAAAATCCTTGCCTCGGACAAGCTCGTGGGAAAAAACTCGGAATAACCCGGGCAGCATTGGAAAACCGGCGCAATAAAAAAGCCGCCACGGGCTGCCGAGTGGGGCGCGGCAGCTTTCGTGTGGGCAAAGTGGGAACCCACACGGTGGCGGCAGTTTCAAAATCTGCTGCGTCCGATGTTCGTTTCGCCCCTCCGCCAAACTGACGGAAAACCTTATAATAAAAAACTGGCTTAATTTTATAAACCAGTCACTTATTACTTCCGTCCGCCTGGAGGCACGAACGAACCCGGATTTTACGATCGAAGGTCAGCCACCGAATCCCAAAAAAAGATCACAGGGCCATGTCCACAATCGACGTAGACAGTATAACCCCATGGATGGCAAAGTCAAGTTAACCGGTCAAACTAACCGGTCAAACTGAAGATACGATATGATGTTTCCAGTTTTTAATAATGAGGACGCCCATGATTGATGTTGTCTTACTGCCCGCCATGCTCAATGAGATGCTTCTACCGCAAAGTCAGGTGGTGGTATTTGATGTTTTGCGCGCCAGCAGCACCATCGTTACCGCGTTACATAATGGTGCCCGGGAAGTGCGATTATTTTCAGATGTGCAAGCCGTTCTCCAGGCACGGGGACAGGTGCCCCCGCCCGTACTATCGGCCGGAGAACGCGGCTGCATGAGGGTGCCGGGATTTGATCTGGGCAATTCCCCGGCTGAATATCAGACGCACCGGGTTGGCGGAGCATCCGTGCTGTTAAGCACCACCAATGGCACACGGGCTGTGGCGGCGGCGCAGACGGCGGCCGATATTTTTATCGGATCACTGCTTAACGCCCAGGCGACCGCTGAAGCATTGCAGCCGCAACTGGATCATCTGCATACGCTGATGGTTCTGGCGGGAACCGATGGCCAGATAGCACAGGAAGATGTCATCGGGGCTGGGGCGGTTTTGTGGCATCTGCTGGGTGGCACGTACCGCATTGATCTGCCTTATACTGATACGGCATGGATGGCGTATCACTGCTTTGCGTCCGTGCGGGAGCGGCTGGGAGCGGCGTTGCGGCTGGGAGCGGGAGGAATCAATGTCATTGAAGGGGGATTCGAAGATGATATTGACCTATGTTCAAAGCTTAATTCCATGCCGCTGCCAGTGCGGGTGCACAAAAACCCGTTGCGGGCGATGGCTGTCCCGCCGGCACGGTAAACAAATTGAAAATCAGCGTCTTCCGCAGGGCGTGGAAATTGTTTCGCGCCCGTCCGAAATAACGCCAACTCCGCAGGAAATCGCGGCGTTTGGTCACGAGCCTGGGTGCTGTTATGGCACGCTCCACCACCGGCAAAGCCGGCGGCTTTGCGAAGCTGTCCAGTACTTCCGTGCGGCGCGGAAATATTGCCATGCCTTTTCCGCGCGGAACTTATGCCTGGCGGTGAACGGTCACCGGCTCCATTTGCCTGGCTTTGACGCTTTGTTCACCCAGCAGCAGTTCAGGGATGACGCGCTGGCGGAAGGCAAATATTTCAAAGAGTTGTCGTTGCACCAGCAGGTGGTGCCCCAGCACGCCCAGCGATCCAAAGGGCAGACGATAAAGTACTTCATCAAAAATGACCGTCCCCTGATCTTCCGGCCAGAAGCGATGCGTATGAACCCATTTTGCATAAGGCCCCTGAAGTTGTTCATCACGGAATTGACGAGGGGGATTGTACAGGGCAATGCGCGTTTTCCAGCGGATCGGCAGGCGCAGCCAGTTGATGGTGTAGTTCAGGATTGTGCCTTCCCGCATGGGGATATCCCCCGGCGTGCGAATCGTAAAATTCAACCACGGCGGAGTGATGCGGGAAAGATTTCCGGCATCGGCGAAAAATGGAAAAACCTTTTCCAACGGCAATGGAAGCCAGAGCTGACAGGTCAGTCGATATTCGCGTGCCATGAAGACTCCCTGAAATCCCAATTTGCAAGTTGACATCAGCTTCCGGCTGGGAGTTCCTTGTCGCCACCTTTATACGGATTATCAGGAAGGGCTTTCTTTACCGGCGCGTCCTTCATGTGCAGCAGCATGGGTGAGGCAATCGCCAACGTACTATATGCACCGGTGATCACACCAATCAGCATGGCGTACGCGAAGCCATGCACGCCCTGGCCGCCCCAGATATACAGAATTAACACCACTGAAAATACGGTAAACGTGGTCCAGATCGTTCGACCAAAGCATTGATTGATGGAGTCGTTGACCAGTTTTGCGGTCAGCGGCTGGCGGGAGCGACCGCGGTTTTCACGCACACGGTCAAAAATAACGATGGTATCGTTCACGCTGTAGCCAATAATGGTCAGATACGCGGCGATCATGGTCATATTGATCTTAAAATTATCCACGAGCATAAAATGCCCGAACCAGGTTCGATGGATATACACCGCTAAAACCGTGGCCGCCACTGCGACGATGGCATCGTGCAGCAGTGAGAATATGACGCCAAAGCCGTAACGCACCCCACCGAATCGTATCCATACATACGCCACAATCAGCAGCAGCGAGACCAGCACAGACATGACCGCATTAAGCCGCGCTTCGCTGGCCACCTGCGGGGCAAAACTGGTGACACCGGCCAAGCCGCCTGAGGTAGTTAAGGCGGTACGGACAATGCGCCATTCGGGAGCGGCAACCTGCGATTTCCATTGCGAAACCAGGCCGCTGTTATCCGCGCGATAAAGCAGACTGGGGTCCGAAGCGACTACCACAGCATCCGTGGCTGCGGGCTTCCGGCCCGGCGCTGCCGGTGCGAACACAATTGGAATCACCCGGAAGGGGCGGTATTGCAAAGAGGCAAAATCCGGTTCCTGACTCATGGCCCGTATCCGTGATTCAATTTCCGATGCGCTTTGCGCCGGGCTGATGTGCCGCAGGAATATCGCCACACCTCCCCGGAAATCTCCTATGTCTGCGCGGGGCAGGCCGAGAGCCATGTTGGTAAGGTTGGCATGAATAATGGGCATCACGGCATGGTCATCCAGCAGGTCCTGAATATGCCGAGATCGAACGGCCACGTGCATAAATTTCAGCTTGCGCGTTACTTTAATGGAATCCGCGAATTGCGTTTCCAAAGCGTGCGTAAGCTGCTGCACCGGCACATCCGATACGGCTGCGGAAGCAGCAGTCGGCGAGGCCGGCTTAGTCTGCGGCGGATTGACGATACTGGTGATAATCACAAACTGGTTGTGATGCGTACCGACGGAATAGACCGTTGCATGGCGCAAGGCCTTAAGATTCGTGTCATGCCGGCCAATATCCTGCACACGTTTGCGTACCGCGGATACGGACATCTGCAATCCGGGCCGCAATTGCAGGGTAACCTGCGTGCCGCCGTTAAATTCGGTGTCATATTTTTTATTGCCGCGCGCAATAAATGTGATGATGCCGGAAATCATGATAATGCCGGAAATCACCCAGAAAATCCGTCGCTTACCGATCCAGTCAAAATTGGTAACCGTAAAGACCCGCATAAACGGCCAGCGGCCTTTAAGCCAGGTAAAGGTAAACAGATCGCGGAAATATTCCTGAATGGAAAGATCATCAATTTTCCGCATGATGCCGGCCCGAATGGCGGCGATCATCAGCGTACGCGTGACAAACAGAGCGGTGAACATGTGCACAGCCAAGCCGATTAACAGCGTAATACCGAAGCCTTTAACATCTTCCGATCCCATGAAGATCAGGACGATACTGGTCAGAGAGGTGGTTAAATTGGCATCAAAAATTGTCCAGAATACGCGGTCATACCCCTGTTTAACCGCCAGCCAGAGCGACGCACCTTTATGAATTTCCTCGCGGATACGTTCATTGATAAGGATGTTGGCATCCACCGCCATACCCAAAGTCAACACCACACCGGCGATTCCGGGCAGGGTGAACGTGGCATGAAGAAGTGCCATCACGCCCAAGGTCAGCAGCAAATTCAGCATCAGGGCCACATCAGCAAACAAGCCCGTGATGGTGTAATAAATAAACATGAAACCCAGAACCACGATCACCGCGATGACCGCACTTCGCAAACCGGCCTTGAGGTTGTCCGCACCGAGCGTAGCGCCAATAGTCTGCACCGAGATCGGTTGTGATTGCAGCGTGGCTGGTAACGATCCGGCGTTAAGAGTTTGCACCAGCAGTTGGCCTTGCTGCTGAATATCCTTGGCGGGGTTGCGGGCTGAGGGCATTCCCAGCGTAATTTGCCCGGAACCGGCGATGGTGCTTTGAATCGTGGGGGCGGTGATGGCCTTGCCGTCCAGCAGAATGGCCATATCACGATTAATGTTCTGGCTGGTAAGTGCCCGCATGTACGCAGCACCAACGGTATCCAGGTTGAACCCTACCGCCAGTTCGCCGGTTTGCGGATCGGTTTGCAATTGGGCGTTGCTCACCTGCCAATGTGCGCGGCTGGTGCCATGGGTCAAAGCCCGCGCACTGTTGGTATACAGCAGGATGTAATGTTGACCTTCATACTCGCCTACCGGGTAGAGCTGGCGCGATCGCAAAATATCTTTGCCGTCACGCGGATCAACTTCAAACCAGGCTGTCCCGGCAGGCGTGTATCCATTGTGTGGCCCCTTGGTGGCTAATTGGGCCAAGGCCCGCTGGGCACCGGCATTCTGCGGATTAACGGTAATACGGAAGTCCAAAACACCCGCACCGCGCAACATGCGTTCGAGTTCCTGCGGGCTGTCCAGACCGGCGCTGTGCAGGCGTACCTGCTGGTAGGCCGTCTGAATTTGGAGAATCAGTTTTTCCCGATCGACATGGCGTTTGATCAGATCACTTAAAGCGGCTTGCGCCTGGGGATTTTTTCGGCCATAGGTGGATGACAGCAAATTCGCCAGATGCTGCACATTGACATTAAAGGCCAACACTTTTTGCAGGGTGTTCTGGTAGGCGGCAGTCGTATTATTCAACAAGGCAATATCATGCGCCGGCATATTTTGCGGATCATTGGCAAACCGCCCCGCCACTTTCCGCGCTGCGGCCAGAGCGTCATAACGCGTGGCCAGCGTTTGCAGCAAGGTTAAACGCTGGGGAATGCCCTGTGCGAGAATTTTTATCTGGGCCTGCCGCTGGTTTCCGGACAGGGCCATCGCCGAGCCAATCTGCGAAGGCATGATATTGTCAGCCAGAAGTTTATCTACGAGTTTCTGGTAATTGCTCTGTGCCTGCCGCGACGCGGTGCTGGCCAGCGGCATTTGAATTTCGATTCGCTCCCCGGCCAGAACGCGCCAGACCAGGTTATGCACATTCCCCGGATCCACGCGCCGACGCAGCACGGAAATCACCTGCTGGGCAAGGATATTTGGATCGCCCTTATAGCCCGGCGGCACATTGAGCTGATAGATCAGATCGGTGCCACCCGATAAATCAATACCGCCCTTGAGGCCATTGGAAAAAATGCAGAACAGTGCCAAAGCAATGGCACCGAAGATCAGAATAAACCGGGAAAGCAGATTGGATTTCATTGTGTTTCCAGAATTCTCCGGCCGCCGCGGCGGCCCGCCATTGTGTACCCCCCGGCGCTACCGGGTCCATTGCCGGACATCGCGATCAGACTTTATCCGGGGCCGCATCCCCTTCATCCAGCACTTTAATAATCGAAGATTTGGTATAGCGTTCTTTGATGTTGTTGGCCTCATCGACTTTCAAGACTACTTCATCATCCCGAACCTCAACCACTGAAGCAATCAAACCGCCCGCCGTTACCACGCGTGAACCGCGCTTCATGGCATTGTACATCTGATCGCGCTTTTTCTGTTCGCGTTTGCGCCCGGAACTCATGAAGAAAAATACCACAATAAGCATCAACGCCAGCGGTGCGAAACTCATAATTTCACTGGTTACTGTTTCCGGCGGCTGGGCCGGCTGACTGGCGGCGGCGGGTGCGTTTGCACCCCCTGCCGTTGCGGAAGCTGGTGCCGCGCCGGTCGTGGAGGCCGTTGGAAGTGCAGCCGGAGTTGTCGGGGCGATGGACGGAGCCGGCATGGCCGCAGTCGGGGCGGCGGTGGTTCCACCACCTGCTACCGGCTTGGCGGTAGCAATCGTCGGCTGGGCCGCAGCCCGGGCAAGCGATGGAGCGCCAAAAAACGCACAGGAAAGACATAGCAACGCCAATACGATCCATGATTTCATGGAAAATCTCCAAAAGGGGACGAGAATTAAGGAGTTAGAAGTTAGGAGTTAGAATGGTTCACGATTTAACTGCCATTCGTGTTCACCCTGCTAACTTTTCATATCCCAAATTCAAATGACATCCAAAACCTATTACTACCGTAACATTCTCTTGCAAGCGGCCAAGGCCGCCCTATCCTGCCGACATCTCGCCGGGATCAACCCGCAGGCTCGCTTCCCAGCTCCGAACTCCTAACTCCCGGAGGTTACTCACTGGGCCGTGCCCGGCGCAATGAGCATAGATCCGTGATTGTCGCGTATCGCCTGTCGAATGTCCAGCATCCACCGTTGGAAGAAGCGCAGGTTGTGCAGGGAGATCAGCGTTGGTCCCAACATTTCCCCAACCGCGAATAAGTGCCGCAGGTAACCGCGGGAAAAATGCTGACAGCACATGCAATCGCAGGAAGCGTCCAATGGATTCATATCGCGAATGTACTTGCTGTTTCGTAAGCGAATGGGGCCGGCGGAGGTAAATGCCAATGCATTGCGGCCATTGCGCGTGGGCAACACGCAGTCAAACATATCCACGCCTCTTTTCACCGCTTCCAAAATATCTACCGGGTATCCGACCCCCATTAAATAGCGCGGGCGCGCTTCAGGCAGCAGCGGCGTGGCATGGTCAATGGTGGCGATCATCCGGTCATGCCCCTCCCCCACCGCCAGGCCGCCCAGGGCGTAGCCATCAAAATCCATGGCAATCAGCGCCTCGGCACAGCGCATCCGCTGATCCGGATTCGTTCCACCCTGCACAATGCCAAATAACGCCTGCCGGTTTTCCGGGTCCAGTTTTTCATGTTCCTCGCGGCAGATACCGGCCCAGCGAATCGTGCGGTCCATTGACTCGGCCAGCCGCTCCGGCGGACAATCCGCCGGGGGGCAATCATCAAAGGCCATGGCAATATCCGCACCAAGTTCATGCTGTATTTTCATGGATTCCACCGGCCCCAGGCGAATGGCAGCGCCATCAATATGCGATCTAAACACCACGTGGTCACGATCAAAATCTCGCAAATCCGAAAGGGAGAACACCTGAAACCCTCCGGAATCGGTAAGCATCGGCCCATTGAAGCCGGAAAACTTCTGTAAGCCCCCCAAGTCACGTACCACTTCGGATCCCGGGCGCAGCATAAGGTGATAGGTATTTCCCAGGATAATCTGGCATCCCGCCTGATGGAGCATCTCGGGGGTAAGGCCTTTGACGGACCCGCGAGTTCCAACGGCCATAAAGGCGGGCGTGTCAAAGGTGCCATGCGGTGTGTGTACGCGGCCCAAGCGTGCCTTGGTGGAAGAATCGCGGGCGATTATTTCAAATTTCAAAGTCATGGCGAAAGAGTATAGCGGCACTGCAAATTAATGGTAAATAATATTGCGTTGGACTTGCTGCGCTGCTACACTTTTGCAGGCTCGCAGGGTGTGAACGCCTGTTAAGCCCGATTTTACACTACTTTTCTGCGGAAATGGATGGCTTTTTATGTCAATTATTGAGGTTGCCCTAAAGGCGGGCGTATCACCCTCTACCGTTTCACGCGTCATGAATGATCACCCGCGCGTGGCCACAGAAACCGCACGAGCCGTGCGAAAAGTAATGGCTGAACTGGGCTATGTGCCATCGGATAACCGCCCGGGGCCAAAACCACTGCATCGTGCGACGCCGGCTAAACCTACGGTAGCGTTTATTATTTTTGGCGCATCCCATCATGGAAACACGCCGGGATTTGAACAACTGGTCCGCGGCGTATCGGAAGCGGTCAATAAAAGTTCCATGGGTCTGGCAATATTTCATCACCAGGATTCCACCCGACCGCCGGATCGTCTGCTGGATAGTGCGGTGCACGGTCTGCTGCTGCACGGTGAAATTCCCAGTGCGGAAGTTCAAGCGAAATTCGGAAAAATTCCGGCTGTTTGGCTCATGGGTAATCATCAGCGCCCCACCTGGGGTGATCAGGTCATGCCGAATCATTACGAAGTGGGCAGCCTGGCGGCTGAGCATCTGCATTCCCATGGCCATAAACATCTGGTGTTTATGAATATGGATGCGCAACATTGGCCTTTTCGGCTTTACTATCAGGCATTTGCCGCGGCCGCCGAACAACTTGGAGCATCGGTAACGCGCGTGGACGATGTCATAAAACCCAGCTCGGATTATTGGTTCAAATATGACCAATCCACCATTGAGGGCATTGCGGACCGCTACCTGGCGTTGTCCCCCCGCCCGACCGGAATTATGATTGCCGATGACATGCAGGCCGCGATGATCCAGCCGGTATTGCAACGCAAAGGCGTGCCCGTGCGGCCCGGTGAAGTTGAAATAGTATCCGTGAATAATGAGCAGCCTTATCTCATAGGACTTAATCCGCGGCCCACGGTGGTGGACATCCGGGCCAGCGCCATCGGCCAGCGCGGCGTAGCCCAGATACGCTGGCGGATCAAGCATCAGGAAGTGACCGATCGGATCATGATGCTGGTACAGCCGGAACTCGTGCCTTCATTAGCACATTGAGCCGTGCCATGCTTACAGGCTCCGTTTACCCCAGTTGCGTGAGACTCCACATCTAATTTGGGTGTGCCCGATTTTGTCGGGAAGCGAAAAGATGGCATAATAGAGAGGGTTCCGGCAGGAAAGCCGGTGTTTTTAGGAGACAGACCATGGAAGGGCTGCCACAAACGGACAAGGAGCGTTTTATCAATCAGATGATGGTGGAGGCGAGGCTGGCGTTATCGCAAGTGATCGATGCGGTGAATGCGGCCCCGGATGGGCAGTGGATTAGCGCTTCGGAAAAGCCCGTGCGTGATGTGATGGATGAGCTGCGGCGAAAGACCTACGAAAAGGCGGTTCAGTTGCGAGTCGACTCCAAAGAGTCGACTTTTTCCCCCTCCGAAGGAAGTGTCAGGCCGGGCGTTGTACCATCGGGATCGCAAGATAAGCCGTAGCGTGTTAAGCGTAAGTGGTCGCATTGATCTACAGCGTACCTGCTGGCAGCAAGCCCGGCCCGAGGCCGGGGTTTCGGCGGAGCGTTTCAATCCCGTGCCGATAGACGCATGGCTCGATAGCGTGCGAGCCACGGTAAGTTTGGGGGTTCAAGAGTTGTGTTGTCGGCTGGGAATTGCCGGCGGGAGCTTCGAGCGCAGTGCGGAGAATTTATTTCGCGCCTCGGGCTTGCGTCTGGGGGAAGAGTCCTTTCGCCAAATTATAGAAAACGAGGGCAAGGCTATATTGGAAGCCGCACAGGCGGAAACATTGCCCACTCAGTGGTTTGCCAAGGACTGCCTGACGCTGGACCCCACCGGGAAGGAGGTTTCCCGGGTGTATGTGAGTGCCGATGGGGTGATGGTTCCAGTGACCACCCAGGCGGAAAAAGACAAGCGGCGTCAAACGGTGGAGAAAACACGGCGTGAAAAGCCACGTCGGCGCGGGGTTAGGCACAAAAGACTTTCGGCGGTCAAGAAAGGAGCGGATCAACGTTACAAGCAAAGCTACCTGACGGCGATATACGGTCAGGACAAGCAGAAGCACAAGCTGGTATCTGTGACGCGTGGAAACCATGAATCCATGGGTCGCGTGCTGGCCCGCGATTCGCGTGTAGTGCGTCTTGCGGCGGCGCAGGAGAAACTGGGATTAGTGGATGGTGCGGTTTGCCTGAGAAGAAATTTGGAAGGTCTGACGCTGACCGCCGTGGGCTTGGACTTCTTTCACCTCTCGGAGCATGTGCATGGAGATTATCTGGAATGTGGCGTTCCCGAATCAGCGGAGGAAAACCGCGCGTGGGTCTCTGAAGTACTTTCCACAGTCAAACATCAGGGGTATGTCGCATTTTGGGACAAGCTGGTGGTCCGGCGCAATGGCCTGAAGGCAAGCCGCCGGAAAAAAGCGGACAAGCTCCTGCACTATGTGGCCCAGCGCGAAGATATGATTGCCTATGACAAATTCCTTGCCAAAGGCTGGGATATTGGCACCGGCCCCATGGAATCCATGTGCAAAGCCACGACCCGCCGCATCAAAGGCAGTGGAATGCGATGGGATGCGGAAAATGCCGAATCCCTAATGGCCATGGAGGCCCTTTACCAAAGCAACCTCTGGGACGCTTGGTGGACACAAAAATACCGCCGAATCGCAGCTTAATGAATTCCCGATAAAAACGGGCACACCCTCTAATTTTGTATTTCCGCTTGGCGCTCGCATTTGGATGCAGACTATCGTAGGATAGAATTCGGACAGGCGAGCCGGTTTGAGAATAGCGCAGATGTACGCCTTATTCTCAAACATGCTCCGAAAATTGAACGGTCACGGATGATGAACGGAAACGAACTACCTAATGAATCAGGCGCTTTGCAACACTTTAAAGGGCGGCGCTCTATTGTGCTAATTGAGAATCCCGGGGAAGTGCCCCGCCTGGCAGCCCGGCGCAAGCTTAATTCGGTAATAGTCGCCGCCAACAACATCAGCCTGGACGCCATCGCCCACGCGGTGGTCAGTTCACCGCGCAAAGCGGGTGTGCTGGTTATTCCATGGCTGCCGCGCGCGGAGATTTTCCCATTTCTTCTGCGCGGTTTTCATCGCGTTTTACCGTTGTGTATTACCGCCTTCCCGGAAAATGCTAGGCGACTCTGCGACGCCATTATGGCGGCCGAGCCGGCACGGCTTATTGGCGCGGTTTCGGATATGGCGCTGGCGGCGGTTACTCTTTTTCGCGCTGATTTATCCGCTATCTGCGTGCCCCAACACTGGTTCGACCAAAGCGGGGATATGGCGGATATGCGGGCCTTGAAGCTCGAGGAAGATGGTTCCGTCGTAAAAATCGGTTCCCGACGCTGGGAATCACACCACATCATCCGCGACTTTGATGCGAATTTCCGCCGAACTTTACGCCGTATGGAACTCACGAAGAACAATTCTCTGGGTGGATTGATTCGCAGTACCCGTACGCAGCGGCGGCTTGGGCGGGACGAATTTCCCGGCATTGATTCTAAAACCATCGCCCGTATTGAACGCAATGAAATCAACCGGCCCCAGCGTGAAACACTTCGTTTAATTGCCCAGACGCTCGGCCTGCCGGTTGAACAACTCCTGGAGAAAATCGCCCAACCTGCGACTGATGCACCGGCACTGTACCACCCGATAGCCCAAGCCGGGGAACACTCCGCCAGCGCGTGACCGCAGCAATAATCACCTATTAAACATGTATGTATTAGATTTTGTTATGGCCGATATAAGCCCTAAATATTGACATTTTATTGACCATTCAAATTCCTATCTGTATGATGGGTTTTGGTTATTTGGAGTTCTTGAAATTATGACCGCAGAAACTGGTAATATCGTAACCGCCGATGGCAAGAAGCTTAATAAGGTTGAAGCCATTAAACTCGCGAAGGACGGCTTGGATGTTTGGGAGAATATTTTTCAATACGCCGCTGCGGACGTTACCCAACCGCTGGACCAGCTTTTAAGTCCCAAAGATTTTGAACTATTCCAGAAGACAATCCCCAACGCCACGAGCGCGGAAGTTATCCGCAGCGCCCAACGTAAAGCAAAAATTTCCGAAGAGGACTTTGTCCGCCTGCGGTGGTTCGGCATTTATCAGCATTTGCCCAACCTTTGCCACTTTATGCTGCGCATTCGCATTCCCAATGGATTTGTCAGCGGCGCGCAACTTCAGGAAGTTGCGGACATTGTAGACCAATATGCCAACGGCTTTGCCGATATCACCACCCGCCAGTGCTTTCAACTACATTGGTTGACCATTGAAGCCTTGGCAGAAATTCTTCCACGCTTGGAACGCGTGGGTCTGGTGAGCAAATTTGCCTGCGGTGATACACCGCGAAATGTTGTCGGCTGTCCGCTGGCAGGCCACCTGGCCCATGAAGTCATTGACGCCACTGGCGTGGTGCAAAGCACCAACCAGATGTTCCTGGACGGGAACAAGGAATTCAGCAATTTTCCGCGTAAATTTAAGACGGCCCTGGCCGGATGCCATCTGCATTGCCATCAACCGCAAATTAATGACATCGGCATGTTCGGCGTCAAGCGGACCAATCCCCGCACCGGTCAGGAAGAATCCGGGTACGGGGTGACCGTGGGCGGGGGATTATCCAGTCAGCCCTACATCGGGCAGGGTTTGCGCGTGTTTATCACGCCGGAGCAGGTACCGGCGGTTTGCCGGGGGATCGCCCACATTTTCCGCGATCACGGCTATCGTGAAAAACGTACACGGGCACGCATGAAATATCTGGTCTCGGACTGGGGATGGGAAAAGTTCCGTGACTATCTGGAAGCGGATATCGGCTTTAAGCTGGAACATGATGACAATATCGCGGCACCGGAATTTGCACCGCATACCGACCACCTTGGCTCCGGCCCACAAAAACAGGCCGGCCTATCTTATATCGGCGTGCCGGTTGAACGCGGTCGTATCAGCGGCAAGCAGATGCATGCGGCTGCGGAAATAGCCAATCGGTTTGCCGGAAAGGACTTGGCCAAATTAGCTTTGTCCAACAAACAGAACCTCATATTTCTCAATATTCCCAATGAGTCGGTGTCGGCTATGGCCCGTGAATTGGATGCCGTCGGATTACCCCCCCACGCCCCGCTGTGGCGCACCAGCCTGATTTCCTGCACCGGCACGCAGTTTTGTAATTTGGCCATTGTGGAAACCAAGGAACGGGCGAAAAGTATTCTTGCGCATCTCGAGGCGCATGTCACCATTGATACACCCATTATGATCAGTGTCACGGGCTGCCCCAACAGTTGCTCACAATATCAGATTGCCGACATCGGCCTGATGGGCGTGGTATGCAACTTCCGGGGCCAGCGCGGCACGGAAGCCTATCAGATTGTGCTCGGTGGCGGACTGGGCGGAGATGCGGGCTTTGCCAAAGTCGCCCTGAAAAAAGTTCCCGCGGATTATGTACATAAATCCATTACTCAAATTGTCGATGCGTATAAAACCAATCGTGTGGATGAGGATGAAACCTTCCGACAATTCGTGCACCGCACCGCCCCGGAACAACTGACGCAATGGCTGAACATCCCGGAAATGGCGGAAGTGGCATAACATTTCAAAACAGGGATGCTGCAACCGCCATTGCCATTCCCGTTTAATAATGCCAACGATTCATACCTTCAGCGGCTTGGATACGATTTCTCGTACCAGACCGCTGGGAAATCGGCGACTTGCGGTAATGGCGTAAAAGCTTTCAGTGATACCGTCGATGCGATGCCACTCTTCCAGTGTACCGGCGGAAAGTTCTCCCTTGACAACCACGGGTGGAACAAGCGTCAGCCCGTTGTGATCGCGCGCCAGCAGGCGCAGCGTTGCCATGTCATCGACTTCCGCCGCGATGATGGGGCGAATTCCCAGCCGGTCCATCATGACATCAAACAGTGATCGAATACTGCTATCCAGACTGGGCACGATAAGCGGGATGTTGCGCAGGCCCTCGGGGAAGCGAAAGGGATGGGCTTTCTTCCGGGACTTGCCAATCAGGCTTGCCACCTGCTGACTGATTAAATGGGAATGACCCGCCATTTGCAAATCGGCCCGCAGCGGCAGGTTAGAAAGCACCATATCAAGGGAGTGGGCTTGGAGAGCCGCCAGCAAGTCGCGCATGGAACCGGAACGGACAACCAATTCAACGTCAGGTCGGTTAAGCAGTGGTGACAACATCGCATGTTGAAAATTTCTCGAGAGGGTAGCGACCGCACCGATGCGCACGATCTGTCGGCGACCAGGTGAGCGCTGCTTAAGTGTATCGATTAATTCATCGCCCGTGCGGAAAATGACATCGGCGTGATCCAGCGCAATGCGGCCCGCCTCGGTGAGAATGAGTCGCCGTTTTTTCCGCTCAAAAAGTCTCTCCCCCAGCGCCTCCTCCAGTTGTCGCAATTGGATGCTTAACGCTGACTGAGAAATATTCAAATTCAGCGCCGCGCGACTTAAATTTCCCGCATGGGCTATCGCGCGGAAATAGCGCAAATGGTGGTAGTTCAAAAACGCCATGAAGTTATTCTATAAAATATATGGATTTAATACAAGATATATATTGTACTTAAGTTATGTGCTCTTTAGACTCTGGGTGGCTTTAGTAAAGGAGTCACCATGTTTGAGTCGCTGCGAATTTTTGCCGCCGTATTACCCGCGGTGAGCTTGTGGGCCGCTGGCTTGGGGCGGGCCAATGGGAGTATGTCGGTTCGGGGACGCAATCGTCTTGTGGCGAGCGCAGCCTGGGTGGGGTTGGCCGCGTCCGTACTTTGCACGATTTTGGCTATCGGAGGCAGGCCCCTGGACGTGAGCGTCAGGGACCCCTTGTCGGAGGTGATGGGGATATATATCGACAACGTGGCGTTAGTAATGCTCACGCTGGTAAGCTTTCTTGCGGTCATTGTCACGCGGTATTCCGTAAGTTATCTGGCGGGACACGTGCGACAAAGGCAATTTATGACGTGGCTGGCCCGAACGATTGCCGCCGTATTAACTCTGGTAATCGCTGGCAATCTACTGCTGTTTTTTCTGGCATGGATAGCAATGAGCCTGTGTCTGCATCAGTTGTTGCTATTTAACTCGACGCGTCCGGGGGCAATGTTAGCGGCGCGGAAGAAATTTATCGTCAGCCGGTGCGGCGACCTGTGCCTCATTGGGGCATTGACAGTGAGCTATTGGACCTTCGGGACTTGGCAGTTTCCGCCATTGTTTGCAGCCGCCGATTCCAGCTTGCAGGCTGCCGGCGGAAACTGGATCGCGTGGCTGGTGGTTGGCGCTGCGTGCCTGAAGTCCGCGCAATTCCCGTTCCACAGTTGGCTTCCTGACACAATGGAAACCCCAACCCCGGTGTCCGCATTGATGCACGCGGGAATTATAAACGCCGGTGGATTTCTGCTTATTCGCTTTTCGCCGCTGCTGGCGAACTATCCAACGCCGCTGATGGCTCTGGCGATGGTAGCGATTGCCACTATTATCACTGGCTCACTGGCCATGATGACACAGACCAGCGTCAAGCGGCAACTGGCTTACTCAACTGTGGCGCAAATGGGGTTCATGATGCTGGAGTGCGGGTTGGGGGCTTTTGGTCTGGCTTTGGTGCATCTGGTCGCGCATGGCTTGTACAAATCGCATTGCTTTCTTATCTCGGGCAGTACCATCAAAAAGGCCCCCATCGTTCAACTAAGAAAAATCCACCGGCAGCACCATCACTTTGCGCATTGGGTAGCCGCGATATGTGCGATCTGTTTACTGCCTGCGGCCGCAGGCTTGGCCATGCTTAAGCAAGTGCCGATCAATCATTTGCCGCTGCTGCTGACCGTGGGAATATCCTGGTGCTTGCTGATCTGGCGGGCGCTTGCAGGCCGATACAGCAAGGCATGTGTCATGCGGTGGATTGCGGGGCTTGTGTTGTTAGCCGCAACGTATCCGCTGCTGATTCTGATTTCCGACCTGATCCTTGGAGCCAATCAATTTGTCGCCGGAGGCTTGGGCACAGGAAACACACACGCCGAGTCATGGGCTATTTTGCCGGTTATCTGCGGGTTGCTTTTGGCGATGGGACTATTTCAATGGCAGGTCATCAGCGGCCAGAGACCAGCGTATATGCGGGCCTTGTATGTACATGCCATGAGCGGCTTTTATATTGGGATTGCAACGAATCGGCTTACCGCGTGGATTTGGTCGGTGAGGGATGGCTTTTGCAAGTGGGTGCCTCGGCCGGCACAACCCCAAATCAGTCCAGCAGAAACCATCTGAATTTGAAGAAAGGGCGGTCAATCCGTGAGCAGCAGCATGAACTCAAAGTCTATTAATGAAATAGTGGGAAACGTGTTTGAAAAGATCGCACCGGTCTGGCCACTGGACGGTTTTGTAGCCGTGAACCCGATGTGGGGGTTTATTTCTCAACGGTTTTCTGATGCGCTCCAGACGATGGAGATCGCCACCGGGGAGCGCATGTATATGCCGGAAAGCTATTATGCCCAAAAGCTGCGCACTGGTGAAATTTGCCTCGCCGATGTGCGTCAGGCGCTCGAGCGCGGCACGGCCCGAGGCTGCCCCACCGGCTTTTCTGATGCCCAATCCGCGATCAAGGCGATTGAGACCAGCGATCACGCCACAGCGTCGCCCGATGGAGAACCGCTCGATACTCAACGCATCGGTCCGCCTTATCCATCAACCATTTTTGCTCGGCTGCCGGAGGGTCTGCGGCAGGCGCTGCTGGAACACATTGCGTTATGGTGCAGCAGCTACTTTGATCGCGGTCAAGCCGCCTGGAACATGGTGGATCATTCCAAAAGATTTTTCGCTGCCTGGCGGGAGATGGCTGAAGTAGACCGCATGCCGGAAATCGCCGGGTTGAAGGCATGCCGCGCATTAATAAAAACCATGCCCCAGCATCCATCCGAGGCATTGGCGCGTTCACTTGAAATAATCGCTGTTCCCCAGCACCTGCTTGCGGACTATTTTTATCGCATTTTGTTGGACCACATCGGTTGGGCGAGTCATTTGAGGCTTCATAGCTGGCATAATTCCATGCCGCCAGAAGACAATCCTCTCTTTGACCTGCTTACCATTCGAGTCATTTATGAGGCCGCCGCATTAAATCACCTGGGCACACAAGCTGTGATATCGCCGTGGAATTTCTCGCCGGAGAGTCATCATCCGCGGCACGCCGGGCATTTTGAGCTTTGGCTTGAAGCCCATGAAATATCTTTTGAGCGACATTTAACCACAGATCTCCGTGAGCGTCTGGCCGATGACAATTTGAATATCACCCATGAGCCACGACCATCGGCCCAGTGTGTATTTTGTATTGATGTGCGGTCTGAACGCATGCGGCGGGCGATTGAGCAGGTCGCGGTGGCCATTGAGACCGTCGGGTTTGCCGGCTTTTTCGGATTCCCTGTGCGCTATTCGCGTCTGGGTGATGAGCATAGCACCGCTCAATATCCCGTGCTGCTAACTTCGCGATATCAAGTCGGCGAGTTGGTGGGCGGGGACAAAGCAATATCTCAACAACTCTCCTCAGACCTGCGTGGCAGCCGAGAATTTTCAGCCGGATGGTCGCAACTGACCGCCTACGGGGTTTCATCATTGAATTTTGTCGAGATGCTGGGGTTGGGTTATGGCGGGAAATTAGTACGCGACGGCATCGTCCAATCGCCGGAGAAAAAGGAGGCGCCATTCCAACCCGATATCAGTGATTCGCATCCGCACTTTTCGCTCCAGGATCAGATCGCCCTGGCCCGACAGGCGCTGAATAAAATGGGGCTTGGCAAAAAACTTGCGCGACTTGTGTTATTCTGCGGACATGGCACCCAGACCACCAATAATCCATACCACGCCAGTTTAGATTGTGGCGCATGCGGCGGCCACGCCGGCGGCCCCAATGCAAGAGTTGCCGCAGCCGTGCTTAATAAGCTCGCCGTGCGGGCAGGCTTGGCCGCTGGCGGACTGTGTGTTCCGGAGGATACCTGGTTTGTGGCGGGCGAACACAATACAACTACGGATGAAATTAGTATTTTTGATGCAGAGCGTATTCCAACCAGTCATCAGGCGGATTTGGCCGGCTTACGGGAACAATTACAGCGTGCCGGGGAAATAGTGCGGGCGGAAAAAGCGCTGCTTGAAGGTGAGCCGGTCGATCAGACAGCGGCGACGGCCAAGCGGGCTGCGGTGCAACGAGCCAATGATTGGGCGCAAGTGCGCCCGGAATGGGGTTTGGCCGGCAACGCAGCATTCATAGCTGCCCCACGTCGGCTAACCCGTGGACTTAATCTTGAGGGCCGCGCGTTTCTTCACGATTACCAATGGCAACGCGATGAAGACTCATCGATATTGACGCTCATCATGACAGCGCCGCTGGTGGTCGCCCACTGGATCAACATGCAGTACTACGCCTCCACCGTATGCACCGGCAAATGGGGTGCGGGTTCCAAAACCATTCATAACGTGGTTGGACTCCACGGCGTCTGTTCAGGTAATGCCGGAGATTTGCGGGTCGGATTACCGATCGAATCGCTCCATGATGGTGTTAAATGGCGACACGATCCGCTGCGACTTCTGGCAATTATCGCAGCGCCCCGCGACAAAATAACGCAGGTTATCGGCCAACATCCATTGGTGGAGACCTTATTGGAAAATCAATGGATTAGTCTGATCGCACTGGGTGACACGGACGAGCATAAGTTTTATCGCTACCACCCGAAGCGTCAGTGGGTTCGAGCGTGAAGGCTGCCCCTATTTTCCATTTTTTCCTATGGATTGTGTGGTGTTTAAAACTTCCGTTACGGGAATCTGAACCTCGCCATACTTAAGCCAGGGCAGCACAAACGGACTGTTATAAGCCAGATATCGGGCGTCGCCGTCCGCCTTATATTGGCTGGCGTGCGCCGCGAGCCATTGCACCACTTTTTTCTCCGCCCGTTCAAAACGTCCCGCCGTATATTGGCCGCGCACGCCAATACTGGCCACCAGCATCGGCGGCTGATTCTCCACAGTCACCTTTCCCTCGACACCATCCTGGCCAATACTGGGTTTGCCATAAACAAAGGCCATCGATGCCATGGCTTCATTACCGCTGGCGTCTTTGTTATATGTCATCACCACAGGTGAGCTCATCGCAATATCGTTCGATTCAATATGCCGAAACAGCGGCATAAATAACTCTCCGCTGCCGCTGGTGCCCGCGCTGCGCTTCGTCATGGCAATGCGACACGCCGGATATTTCTTAATAATTACCTCGCCGATCGGGCCGGGGGCGGGGAATCCTTCCGGCAACGGTGCCGATGGCCCTGCCACCCACGATGGTGCCGGATAGGAGGCCTTGGTGGAGGCACCTGACGACAGCGACGAAGAGGCACACCCACCAAGTAGTAAAGCCGCACCTCCACTGGCGACAACCGCCGCACTTGCCGATTGCGTGACGCCGGCCCCAAGTTTTTGCATTAATTCTATAATCATAGCTACTCCAAGCTTTTGGATACCGATTATTATAGCCATGCAGCGCAGTGTACGAACCTGTCCGTGTGATTATACGACCGCACGTGAAACGTGGACGCGCCCGGAGGCAGGTAGCGATCCCGCCGAACGACTCTCTAACGGGGCAATGACGTCAAAATATTCCTTCATCCAATAACATGCTTTCAACATTTGTTGAAAGCCGCTATGTCAATGAAATATTTCCAATGCAACTGCTTTGCTTGTTTGGTGAACCTGCCCGCTGACCGCCGCTGCAATACCTGAAATATCGACTGCTCATCCGTTGCGTTCCCCGGCGGCAGAGCTGGCGGTCCTGTGGGGTTTCTCCGCACGACCATTTGGTCGGGACAAATTCCGTCGCCCCCCGATTTCAACTATAAATTTTGACACAATAAATTTTGACACAAGTTGCAATCCGTCAGATAAACGTATACACTTTTCTGACAAGGACGGCTTTATGGATGCCCTGAAAAAAATGATTCTTAAGCGTATTCGGTCAGGCGGCCGGGGCGCTATTTTCACCCCGAAAGACTTCCTTGATATGGGATCACGCTACGCCACCGACCAGGCTTTTTCCCGCCTGGTTCGATCCGGCGATTTACAACGTCTGGCCCGAGGCCTCTATTATTACCCCCGAGTCAATGCCAAGCTGGGAATTACGCTGACGCCCGATGTGGATCAGATCGCCCAAGCCGTTGGTCGCCGGACTGGAAGCCGGATGATACCCTCGGGTGCAGCCGCCGCCAATATTTTTGGCCTGTCCACCCAGGTACCCGCCAAATTCGTCTATTTAAGTGACGGACGATCCCGGCGAGTCCGCATAGGAAAAAAGATGGAATTGGAGATCAGACACGTGGCCCCGAAGGAACTGCCTCTCGGCAGTCCAACCAGCGCCTTGGTCTTCCAAGCCTTGCGGTACATTGGGAAACCCGCCGTCGACGCGCAGGTTGTAGGTCTACTTAGAGCAGCAATCAGTCCGCGAGATAAAGAATCGCTGTTGAGAGACGCCCGCTACACCGCCGATTGGATAGCCGCCATCGTCCGCCAGCTATCACGCCCTGAGGTAAAGTAAGAGGCCGCACATGGATGACTTCGCTAAGCGTTCCCCGGAAGATCGAGCCGATTTGTTCCGCGCCGTGGCGGCCCATCGCGGCTTGAGTCCGTCCATCATCGAGAAGGATTTCTGGGTTTGCTGGACTCTCAAACGGTTGTTTACGCTGAAGCGCCCACCGGCAGGGTTGCTCTTCAAGGGAGGCACCTCGCTGGCCAAGGTCTTCAAGGTCATTGAGCGTTTTTCAGAGGATATCGACATATCCGTCAACCGACGTGATTTAGGATTTGGCGACGATTCTGATCCTGCAGCCGCTAAAACCGGCAAGCAGCGACAAAAACAACTGCACGCGCTTACCGTAGCCTGTCGGCAGTTCATCGAAGATTCACTGCTTCCTGAGCTTCGCGGGGCGTTCGAAACCTCACTCGGGCAGGCTGCCGGAAAAACGTGGTCTTTGGATAATGCGGTCGAGGATTCCAATCACCAGACCTTGCTGTTTCACTACCCCAACAGTGATATAGGGGCAACATCCGGTGGTCCCGCCTACATTCATTCCGTTGTCCGTTTGGAAATCGGTGCCCGCTCGGATCATTGGCCGGCGACTGAAGGGACGGTAACACCCTATGCCGCGGAGGATTTTCCGGCTCTCTTTCCGTCGCCGGCATGTACTGTGCGTGCTTTGGCCGCCGAGCGCACCTTCTGGGAGAAAGCGACCATCCTGCATGCTTGGCACCACGCTCCGACTGATAAGGTTATGTGTGGCCGTCAATCACGCCATTATTATGATTTGGTTTGCATGTATGAGCAGGACGTCGGCCGTAACGCAATGAAAAACACAGAATTGCTGCTTCAAGTTGCCGCACACAAAATCGTTTTCTTCGCATCTGCTGCCGCCCAATATGCAAAAGCCCGCCCCGGTTCACTACGCCTGGTTCCACCGGAAGGGCGACTCGATGAACTGCGGCGCGATTATGAAAACATGCGGGAAATGATTTTTGGTGCTTTTCCTGCCTTCGAGAAAATTATTGCCGCCCTGAATAAAATTGAATCGGCGATCAACAACACGCCACCGTGAATGCGGGCGTGGCAAAATCGTAGCATTTGACCCGGAAACGGCAGGACGGCGAAAAGTGCTCTTCAGCCCTTTCTTGTTTCGGCCTTCCAAGCCACGGATCAAGTTTGGCCCGAATTGCATCAATCAACGAGCCGACAGCGCCCGGATTCGTCTGTACGAGGTCAATGTCTTCGGAATAGCGAACTCCGGGCGAGAGGAACAGTTTATTTAATGCCGTGCCACCGCGCAAGGCAACGAGATTTGATAGATCGCCGTCACCGAATAACTCTACGACCGCACGTGAAAGTACGAGATATTGCTCTACCTGTGCGTCGTCCGGCCACGGTGCTGTGGCCCGCCATGCGATAACGTGGGCTTGCGGGATCAACTTTCAACCTCCACCGACGCGTTGATAGGTAATCACCATCTGCGATTCTCACCGGCGTGATTAAACGGCTGACCCGGCCGCACCGGCTCAAGCCGTTCGGCATGTCGCTTTACTCGCTGGTGAAAGCAATCCGCAAGCCGGCGACACCGTAACGGATCCAAGATTCACGCAAGGCTGTTGCCATGCGCGGCTCCGGAAATAACTTTGCATAAACAGGCATATAATGTCCGTTTACGCAAACCAATATATCAGCAACTTTGGTTGGCGGCAGGAGTGCGGCCGAGGAATTTGGATTCATCTATTTCACCCAATTTCCATCCTTCAACATTTGTTGAAAGCCGCTATGTCAATGAAATATTTCCAATGCAACTGCTTTGCTTGTTTGGTGAACCTGCCCGCTGACCGCCGCTGCAATACCTGAAATATCGACTGCTCATCCTTTGCGTCCCACCACCGGAAGAGCTGGCGGCTCTGTGATGTTTTGGAAGGTTCTTCAAAGGCTCCCAATGGCCGGGAAAGCGGTGCCACTGGCGTTCCCGGCGGTCCCCAGAATCGCTGTCGGGTTGCGGGAGACAGGACGGGTTGATTCGCGGACAATTTGATGGTCAAAGGCGGCCTTCTCGTATAATCAGACATCCGAATCTACATATGCTCGACGAAACGTTATGTGCAAAACTTCGATGCTTCGGATAGTCAAGCAGCGGCCCCATCGTGTGGCGGCGCGATTCACCTCAAGCGATGCCGAGCCGTTGAAGCAAATCGTTCACGCGCTCGAAGGCATCGCGTGTTCGCAGGTCCCGGGCCTCGTGATCAGTGATCTCCTCAAAATCTGCGCATGACACGGGGCCGACGTGCGTCACCGACTGAAACTTGTCGTGGATTTTGGCCATTCCCTCGGCCAGCAAATTGTTGCGAAGATGCGGCCGAAAGGCCTCCGCCAAAGCTGCATTGCCCCCGCGATAATTGCGCAGACAAAAAACGATATCCCACGCATCCTTGGCCTTCAGGCGGTCCGCCAGTGCCATTCCCTTCATCACCAGAAATGGCACGATCCCCGCCACTTTCACAGAGACGCTGTCTTTCCCGCCGTTAGGCAGCGCCCCCTCGATTTTCACGTCCTCAGCCATCAGAAATGCCAGATCACATCCGCGAGCCTTGCGAGCCTTGATATTTTGGACGGACTGATGGCGGCGCTGTTTTCCGGCACCGCCGTACTCACCAGAGAGTAAATCCACTTGTACTCTGATCGGCCGACCATCCACCATCACCGTGCGAAAGAAGATAAACGGTTGGGACCCGTCCACGTAGCTGTGTTCACGAAGATATTCGAGGATGGTGCGATATTTCTCTTCATCAATCGTGCGGTGATTGACCGCAAGGTCCACATCTGTGCTGCCGATATGCCGCGGTTGCGCTTTACTAAAAAGCAGTTCCGGCACCCAGCCGCCAACCAGGACGATATCGTTGCGGTACTCTCCCAAAATGTGCACCAGTTCCAGCATGACCATATAGGCCGCACGGGTTGCCTGTTGCGAGTAATCGGCGCGGGAGTTCACCATGAAGGTCTGAGAACCTCGCGCAAAAGCGCCTCGGCGGCTTCCTCACCCCGGGCAACATTCCCGTGCAGATCCAAGTAAGCCTGCAGCGGTGAAACGACTTGGATACCGTTGCTTTCTCGGCTATCTATCAGCACGCCTTGATCGTAGGGTTCGATGAGGCTGATATTGCTGCCGCTGGCGACCCGTTTCCAGCCGAATTTCTCGGCTACCGCTTCCATTGGATTATTCACATAGGCTGAAACACGCTGGTACCGCACCGCGGGTGCAAACCGTGCAGCGGCGGAAAAGGCTGTCAACGTGCCCAACGGCTTATCCTTCTGGCTTTTGCCTGCAATCGCACGCTCGATCTCGTCGATTGATGCCATGGCATAGAAATTTCCGACCCTATTACGAGTGAAGCGGTACGCAACGGACCATTCGGCCAGCAGGGCTTCCGGCTGTGCAAGCGAGAAGCCGGAACTTCCCGATTGCAACCATTCCCGGGCACTAAGGAGTTTCTTCACGTTCGAGACCTGCCCTAAACTAACGTCGGCAAATTCGGCTAAAGCCGTGACCCGCCAAAATGCGTGAGGATCGAGCATCAGGGCACGCAGAATGCGCTCGGCCTTGGGAAAGTAAAGGGATCGCAGGTCACGCTTTTCGGTAAACGGATTCGATTGACCGGTTTTCTCAATGTAGACCTTGCCGAGGCAAAGGCGGCAGTTACCCGCAAAATCCACATAGCCCATGCCCTCGGCTTTGAGAATTTCGGCAGCGGCGTCCGATATGAATGGCGCGACAATGATACCGTAGGCGTTTTTGAAAGATGGCCGACTGCGGGCCAGCGCGTTGACTGCTTCGCGGACGATGCGCGGCTGGCCGCTTTTTTTTACATCCAGCAACAACGTACGCTCGCCGGCGTTCTGGATGCGAAGTTTTCCAATGCGGTCGATTCGCCCGGCGACGACCGGGACATCCCGTCGCCCCCAGCGTAAAACGCAAAAAGGGACGTCATCGAAGCACTGGGACACGGCTGCAAAAGCACAGCTCAGGATTTTGGATTCGTTTTTTTTCATTTAGATACCATCCTTCAACGTTTGCTGAAAACGACTATATCAGTGAAACCATCCCAATGCAACTGCTTTGTTTGCCCCCTCGTACCTGCCTACGGACTATCCCTGCGGAATCTGAAATATCGACTGCTCATCCGTTGCGTTCCACCGGCGGCAGAGCTGGCGGTTTCGTGAGGTTTTGTGGGATTCTTGTCAACTTTCCCAGCGGCCGGGAAAGCGGTGCCAGTGGCGTTCTCAGCGGTCCCCAGAATCGCTGTCGGATTGCGGGAGATCTTTGAGAAAACGGGTTTCGGTCCATATCGCGCACCACGACTCGCCTGTGGGGCCGGTTGGCCGTGCAGCCTTGACATTCCATATAAACCGGGTACATTTATTCCCAGTTATGTACTAGACTGGAAACATTTATTACTGGATACGACCTATGCTGGAAACGCTCAAGGCTCTGATCCTGGACTTTCAGGAAAGTCTGCTGGAAACCGGTGTGCCTCGGCGCATGGCGATGAAGGCCGTCCCCGGCAAGGCGGCGGTTTGTATCGGCGTGCGCCGCAGCGGCAAGTCGACCTATATGGTCCAGATCATGAAGGGGATCCTGGACGGCGGGACACCGCGCCGGAACATCCTGTATCTGAATTTCTTCGATGACCGTCTGCACGGGCTGCAACAGGCAGGCATTGGCCTGGTGACGGAGGCGTACTATGCGTTGTATCCGGAAAAGAAAGGCTGCGAGACGGTTTACTGCTTCTTTGACGAGATTCAATCCATCGCCGGGTGGGAACCATTTGTGGACCGGCTGATGCGCACGGAGAAGTGCGAAGTCTACCTGACAGGCTCGTCAGCTCGTATGCTCTCCAAAGAGATCGCCACGCAGATGCGGGGGCGGGCCTTGTCTTGGGAAATGTTCCCCTTTTCGTTCCAGGAGTTCCTGGACTATAAGGAAATCGATAGCAGCGGAGCACTTTCGACCAAGCGGCGGTTGCTGGTTCAAAGAGCGTTCGGCGAGTATTGGGAAACTGGAGGATTTCCGGAAGTGCTGGGGCTACCGCGCCAATTACGCGTTAAAACGCACCAGGAATACTTTCACGCCGTGCTTTTCCGCGACCTGATCGAACGCCACGACGCGGCTCACCCCAGGGCCGTGGCTGATGTGGCCCACTGGCTGGTGAACAACATCGCCGCGCCTTATTCCGTCAACCGGTTGACCGGGTATCTGCAATCACTGGGGCACAACGCCCCCAGGTCGGCGGTGTCCAATTTTTTGGCGTGGTTCGAGGATGCTTATTTTTTGTTCAGCGTGCGGGTTTTCGACGCCTCCCTGGCCCGTAGTCACACCAATCCCAAGAAAGCATACTGCGTGGATCATGCCATGATCACGTCGTTGTCGTCGGGGATTTTGGTCAATTCCGGGCATCTCCTGGAAAACCTGGTTTACACCGCGCTGCGGCGAATATTCCCGGAGGTCTTTTACTATAAAACGGCTGCCGGTCGAGAGGTCGATTTCGCCGTGCGATCAGATTCGCAGTTCCCGAATCTGATTCAAGTCTGCCAGTCGCTGGCTAATCCACAGACTCGCAAGCGCGAACTGGCGGCGCTTAGCGAGTCCATGACCGAGTTGCGCGTCAAGACGGCAACCATCGTGACGCGGGCCGAAGATGAGCGGATCGCAACCGACGCAGGAACCATTAATGTCGTTCCGATCTGGAAGTTCCTGCTGGAATTACCGGAGTCGAAAAGAAAATAATGAATGGCCCATTTGATAGCGGGATTCTCGGTCCTACGATTACCTCCCCTGCCTCCCCGTGAATCAACGTGTTCCAGATTCCCGGTTCAGGATTCATGGAACTGCTTTTTTTCACCACTGAGGGAGCCGAGGAAATGGAGGTTCTGCGGTGGCGCTGGCCAGGCAGGATGGCTGCGTTCCGGCCGAGCCGATGGCCATTATGTTCCGAAATTGTTTCAACGGTTGCGACCATAATCCCGCCTAAATGGCCAGTTCTTTCTAAGCGCGGATTCTAACCCGTCCGATGCGGATCGCAAAGCGACGGCTCCGGGACCAAATGCCGGAATAAATCGTCGGCAATTCCCCTCGTCCTACTTTCACCTGTCCCAGGCTCACCTGTTCCACTGGGCCGCAGCCCAATCCGCTCCACTGTTCACCTCTCTACTGCTCGCCCGCTCCCGGCGGAGCCCTACCGTTACCATGAGTATTAGCACCCTTACAATTCGCCGGGCCGCTTTGCTCTCCTGATCCTACGCCACTGCGGCACCGCGATGCGGCTCCAATTCCACCTTGGTGCGCAGGTGCACGTTAAGTGCATCGACAATCTTCATGGCGCGTTCGAGCGTTATTCCGAAATACTCGTTTCGCTCATCACGTGACACCTGCGATTCGTGCACCTCAAGTCGTTTGGCCAATTCGCGCTGTGAGATTCCCTGGGCAATACGCAAGGCAATCAGCAGATGGCCCAAACCGCGCAGATTATCAAGTTCTTCAAATTCGCCGCGTTTCAGACGTTCATAGCTCTCAACTTCTTCTTTCAGCTGGAGATGAAACGACTCTATCGGGTCGATAACTCGCCTGATTTCGTCGGCTTTAAGACCAGCGGCCTTCAATCTCGCCCGGTGATCAAACAGGCGCTTTTTTTCGTCTGCCAGGCGACCCACGGCTTGCTGGTATTCTGTCTCGTTGCGAATCATGACGGACCTCCATACTTGATTTTTACTATGCCCCTGGGCTTTCCGTCTCGGCGCGATTGGCGAAATGCGGAGGGAAACTCCAGTTCATGGCCATGCTGGTCACGAATCCCGCTACCAATACCCAGTCCTGGCACATGCGGATACAGTTCCACACGGTAGCGATGCCACATGGGCAGTTGTTTCTTTGGATATCCGAAGTATGGCGTTCGCGAAGCTGGGTCCCAAGTCCATATCTTGAACGGGTCCAGCAAATTAAGTTGCCGGGCCAATTCACCGGTTCGCAGCAGATCGAAGTCTCACACAAAGTAACCGTCTATGTCATTAGGGTGATCTTTGTCCTCAACAAATGATCCGTCCGCAAAAATTTCTCGGATACCAGCTTTCCAGAGTTGGTGCGTGAGCGTTTCCAGATTTTGCACCAACAGCGAGCGCCATGGCACGTCCCAAGCAGCCACGTTTTTTGAGTTACCAGGTCCGACTACCAGCCGCGATTGTCTCAGCTCCTCAAAAGAGAGTTCAACATCCCCCGGAGGCAGCAATCCATTTGCTCCAAATGGCGGAATCGCATGCGGCTTACGTATCGCACTCATATGTAACATATTAGCCATATTTAACTTATATGTCAACATCAGACAATAGCGTATCCTTGGCCGCCGGTGCTGTCAGTTCGGAATCGCCGTGGTACTGGTCGTCTTGAGCTGCGAAAAGTCACCGCTGCGATTTGCCATGACCGGGCTTCA
>JAKBCC010000165.1 GCA_021808105.1 Planctomycetota bacterium | reverse complement strand
TGTACCAGAGGATTTTATCCATACCCCCTGGGAAATGCCGCCACTATTGCAAAGCCAATGCGGCTGCATCATCGGCCAGGACTACCCCGCCCGCATCGTAGACCACGCCGCCGCCCGCATCAAAGCCATCGCGAAGTTTCGGGGATGACGCCGGGGGCCAACTCCTCAGGAGGTCCGGTTGGCCCGGGCCAGCGGCCAACTGGCGAGCATCTCGCCCGGTTTACGTGGCAGTTTGATCGCGTTAAGATTATATGCATGGATGCAGACCAGTTTCATCAACATCTTCAGTCGCACACCGCTTCATTTGCGAAGGCCGTTGCGACCGGCGAAGATGAATGGATTATTAAGGGGTTTATCGATACCTACCGTAATATCTACACAATTTCTATGGACACCAAGATTATATCAAAGGTGCTTGAGCTGCTCATTATCCCAATGTTCAAGGAGTTTGCCGAGACTCACGGCCTCAAAATCGAACTGTGCCCGCAGCAAAACTTTTATCCAGATCTGACATTTACCCATCCCCCGTCCGGTCAGGCATTTGCGGTGGACATTAAGAGTACCTACCGAATTGGTCTCAATCAGGTAAACGGAATGACATTGGGGGCATTCACGGGTTATTTTCGTAAGCGTCAAAGCAACAAAAATATAGTTTATCCTTATGACCGGTACGCGGAGCATTTTGTTTTGGGGGTCATTTATTCCCGCTGTGAAGGCGCATCCGAGGAACGCACGGTTTTTACGCTGGACCAACTTTCCCAAATTCCTTCGGTTATTCGAGATTTCCAGTTTTTTGCGCAGCCAAAATACCGCATCGCCGCTTCTCAGCCGGGCAGCGGCAACACCAAGAACATCGGCTCAGTTACGAGAATTGACGACCTTCTCCAGGGTACCGGGCCGTTCGCTGATTTAGGACGGGAGGTCTACGACGATTACTGGATGTTCTACCTGACCCGAGATATGGCGGCAGCCGCGGAAACTCAACCCCCATACGCCAATCTCGAAACCTACCGTGAATACAAAAAACGGGGGTTGGATAGGCTTGAAGCGCAAAAGAAACGAAGTGAAAAATTTACAGACTCGGAATCCAGTGAGCAAGAGGATGAACCGTGAGCAATCCACCATTGGTACCACCGCTGAAGTGCCAGGGCATTAAGACGAAGCTGGCCCACACCATTCGGGAGATCGCGAACACGAAGCCTTTTTCCCGATGGGTCGAGCCTTTTTGCGGGTCCTGCGTCGTGGCGCTGAATGTTCATCCCTGCACCGCGCTGCTATGCGATGCCAATCCGCATATTATTCGGCTCTATAGCGATATCCAGAGCAAGCACATTACCCCGTCCGATATCAGGACATTCCTGACTGATGAGGGCGCAAAATTAAAGTCACAGGGGGAGCCTTACTACTACATTGTCAGAGAACGATTCAACGCCTCCCCGAATTCTCTGGACTTTCTTTTCCTGAATAGATCCTGTTTCAATGGCGTTATGCGATTCAACCGCAAAGGCCGATTCAATGTGCCTTATTGTCATAAGCCCGGACGATTTGCCCGGGCCTACGTGACGAAAATAGCGAATCAGGTACACCAAATTGCACAAGTTATCCGCAACTCCGATTGGACTTTCGCAGTCCGTAACTTTCGTGAGACGCTTTCGACCATTCGGGAAGGCGATTTCGTTTATGTCGACCCGCCCTACGCCGGGCGACATGTAGACTATTTCAACTCCTGGTCCGATGAGGACGAAAATGTCTTGGCGGCTATGTTGGACTCGACGCCCGGCAATTTCCTGCTTTCGACATGGCACAGCAATGAATTCCGTACTAACCCCGCCATCAAGCGCCTTTGGAGCCACGCCAGGTTCAGCGTTCTGACTCGCCAACATTTTTACCACGTCGGTTCCTCAGAAGATTTGAGACATCCGATGATTGAAGCTCTGATTGCCAATTTCCCGTTGGTGGAAAATAAGACTGATAGACATGGCGCGGAGCAGCTCTCGCTGGTGTTTTAAGAGGCCATCATCATGGCTTTGTCAATCATTTTCCGACTTTTATCCCCCTTCCCGCTTTCTCAATGCTCTCAGCCAATTCAGTCAAGCCACGAGTCGCAGGGCTAATTTGGCGGCCGCCCGGACATCCGTTCCGCCTGGCGGAATCCCCTTAAATTCGCAAGTTTTGCCTTTGGCCTCTTCCCAATTTTTAGTCTGAAGATAAAAATATGCTACCGTTGCTGCGTATTCCAGTTCCCTTACATCCTTGCTGAGCAGTTCGCTGGCTTGCATTGATTCGTAAGTCCGAAGTCGCAATAATGCGATGTAAACTGCGGCATGGTATATTCCGCTGGCATAATGTCGTTATACTTTGTATAACTTAGAGATTGCCTGAGTAATGGCCTTCGCAAAGCGGCGATTACCTGGACAGGCCTTTGGATAAAATTCCGAAGTTGATGCGTGTCCGGCCCTTCACGGTCGGGCGAATCGGTAAATGCCCTAACGAGCCCGTCAGTGAGTGTGCGGGCCCCCAGGAGATTAGAGTGTTGTTCAAAGTCCTGTGCTTAAATGATGATGCCTCGGGTATGCCGTATTTTGCTGAAGCTCTGGTGATCGCCGCTGCCCTCGCAGCCGTCGGAGCTTGCGGCGCTGCGCAAAGCGCTCCGCTTGCTCCGTCATCAGTGAACCGGCCCGCCGCCAATTCTGCTGCTCCGGCCGCCTCGCAGCCTTCCACCAGCGAACTGCTTTCAGCGGGCATAGCCCAAAGCCCCGCCCCGATGGCCGCGCCCATGCGCTCGGTTCCGGCCTCCCGTCCGGCTCCCGGTTCTTTTGATCAATTCGCGCACAATATGTTGACGCGCGATGCGCTTATGGGCAGCTGGTGGGGTGCGCGTAGTAATCTTGGTGCCCACGGCATCACGCCTCAGATCACGTTGCTGCAGGCGGCAAGTGAAAATTTCTCCGGCGGCATCCGTACCAATCGCATTGACTGGCGCTACCGCCTGGATGTATCACTGACCATGGATACCAAGAGGCTTTTTGGATGGAAAGGGGGTACCGGGTTCGTTGATTTCATGGCCCACGGCGGGCAGAATCCGGCCAATGATCTGGTGGGCGAACTGCAAGCCATCAGTGCCATTGACCAGAACCCCGCCACGCGACTGGATCAGATCTGGTATCGTCAGAATTTGTTGAATAAAGCCCTTTGGTTTAAGCTTGGAAGAATCGATACCACCTATGACTTTGACCACATTCGCGACGCCCAGGTTTTCCTGAACGGAAGTTTTGGCTTTGCACCGTCCATTTTTGTTTTTCCCAGTTATCCATTTTCCGCATGGGGCGGGGAAGTATTATGGCATCCGATACCGGCAGTGACGCTGCACGGCGGTCTGTTTGATGGCAATACCGAAAATACATTGCCCGATGTAGCTTCTACAAATCCCAACGCTCTTGAGAATCCTTACGGCATTTTCGCTCTGGTAGAAGAAAGTCTGAACTGGCGAATTGCCCCGCATAAACTCAGTGGAACGCTCACACTGGGGCAATGGTATCACAGCGGTTCCTTCCAACGTTATTCCGGATCAAGTGCGCAGGGTGCCCAGGGCTTTTACGGTTATCTGGATCAGACACTCTGGAAATTTGGCCATCCCAAAGATCACAGCGCATCGCGTATCGGAGGATTTTTGCAATACGCCTGGGCCAACGACCAACTCACGGAAATTGACCAGAATATCAGCGGCGGCTTACGCTGGGCCGGCCCTATCCCCGGTCGTTCCGATGACAACACCGGCATTTCCGCTACGTGGGCGCACCTTAGCCCCTACGCCCAGACGCCCTACAGTTATGAATTGGGGATCGAAGGTTTTTATATCGCCCAGATCACGCCCTGGCTAAGCATCCAGCCGGATCTGCAATACATCATTCATCCCGGCGGCACTTACCAAAATGCACTGGTGGCGACAATACAGGTGGGTTTGGCGTTCTGAGGAACCAGCTCAACTTCAACCAGTGAGCTTATAGTGGGCGTAGAGATATCCCGCAACACGCGGCCAACGGCGTCGCTAAGCTGCTCGGGGCAATAGTATGCGGTCAGCACGCTGGTGTCGAGGTAGGCCATCGCTCAATACCTGTTCTTTTGGCGTTGCGCGACAACGGTGCGACTGAGACTTTTTCCCTGGAGTTTTGGGAAAGTATCCGCGATCGCCTTAGCTCGTCTGCGCGTAACGCCGGCTTGATCGGCCCATTGCGGCCAACGGCTGATCGCGGCTCGCACCTGCTCGAAGATTTCAGTCAGTTCTCGATGGGAAATGTCCGCCTGTTGTGCCAGTGTCTGGATATCGCCCATTGTGGGAGATTTTCCCTCTCCCGCTATCGTCATGGTATGTTCGCCGCCCGGCCCGGCGGACCATGACAAGTCATAGGCCGGGGACATCCGCCATTGCAAGTTCACATCATCGAACAGGAAGGCAAAGTTTTTGACATGATCATCGCGGTTATGAGTCAAAATATTGAACACCATCTGTCGGAACGCCGCCAGCACATCCCCATGGTGTCGTGTAAGAACCCTGGCGGTCTGCAACAACTGCGCATAATCACAGGATGGGATTCGAAAATTGGACTGAATCAGATTACCGAAGGTGTGAACATGAAAGCGACGATTGCCTTGTCGGTCAAACCGCTGGACCCCGAAGAAATGTTCCGCCCTCCCCTTCTGCCCGGCAGCTTTGAACAATCGCACGGGCGGTACAACCAGCCCCGCGGCTTCTGCCATGTGCATATACGCGTATTCCAGCATACCCGCGTCGGCGTGATCGAGTTGACCGGAGAATTTTACAATCCAATGCTCAAAGCCTTTGGGCAGATCGCGCTCGCCGGAAATTAATTGGTTTCTCCGCACTCCCACCAGCACCTTCGGACGCGCGCCACCCGGCGATCCCCCGGCGCGAAGCAATGGTGGCAGGACGTCTTGGGCATCCCCTGAAAGTACAAGCTCCGACTGCCGGGCGAGGTCGTGCAGGTTAAAAACAGCATCCGGTGGCTCTTCGCGATCCGAAGGCGGATGATAGGTTAATGCTCCCATGGTTCCTGTTCCCAACCAGCTTAGGCGATCAAGCGGGCTAAGACTTTCCGGATTCAGGCCCAGTGCGGCAAAATGGCGGTCCATCAGCAAGCGGCCCCATCCATCCGGAAGAGAATCGTCGAAAAGACCGGGCAATGGTCCGAATTGAGAATCAGAATGTGTATAGACGCCATCCTGAAAGGGAAGCCGAAAGGGAGATAGATTCAAACCGGTTTTCAAAAAATCCGGATTGTATTCAAAATACACGATTCTCCCTTGTTGCGCCAGTTGGCCGACCAACAGGTCCGCCAAGAGGGATTCATCCGCCAAGCCGCCGCGCGTGAAATGAACGTCGAGCTTTTTCATATTCGCCCCCGCTTCCGCCGAGGCTGTTGGCGCTGTTCAAGTTCTTCAATACTTTCCGCCGGCGGCGGTTGCAGCAGGGTGTCAAATTCGTGGAGGCTCGCCAAAGCGTGTGAAATTTTAAGCAGACTTTGCAAGGATATCTTGCCGGTGCGTTCGAAACGCTCCAGCGACCCTAACGAAACGCCGGAACGAAGGGCAAGCGTGCGCCGCGTCCATTGCCGCTGGAGGCGCAAGGCGCGAACTCTGGCCGCCATATCCATGGCAACTTGGGAGGGGGGCTTAAACGACAGCAGCGGCGAATTAAACATGTGATCATTATACCAACACGCCACCGGAATTACACGTCAAATATGAAGAGTTGTCGCATTAAACGTAAAAGAATTCATAATATATTACGATTTATAGGCAGGATACGACGGCCGTCTCGGTGGCACGGCTGATTTTCCATAGATGCTGATCTTGGTATGGCCGGGCAGTTGCGAAACTCTTCTTAAATCGCACGTTGCATCTTATGTACATTGTACATACAATAAGACAATAGGTGATGGTACGGGATGCTTGTCATGTTGCATGACGAATTTGAATGGGATCAGGGAATGGAGAATGTATGCGAGCTATCTCGTCGAAACATCTGGTACATAAGTCGGGAGGGGCCGCTCGAAAGGCGTCCAATGTGGCACGACTTCGGCGCAGCGCTAAACAGCCGGTCGATCTTTCGGATCTCCCTGAAATTACTGTCTCCGGACCGGGCGAATCGCACCGCATTGTGAAGCAGCCGGTTACCATTCGCCTTGATGCGGACATCTTAGAATATTTCAAAAGCACGGGCCATGGTTACCAGACACGGATCAATCACGTGCTGCGGTTGGCGGTCAGCCAGACCGAAAATATTCCGGCGCAGCTTCACGCGCTGGCGGCCCGGTTGGAGGCGGCGGCTGAAAAATCGCACCATTCATAGGCAGCGTGTCGGCTCTGTCATTTTCACGGCGTGACCACAAATTTTCCATACATGCCGGTCTTGGCATGACCGGGCATCTGGCACAAATAAAAATAGGTGCCGGGATTTTGCGGTGCCCGGAATGTGGTTGTCCCAACGAAATACCTGGACTTTTTAATGGACTTGGCCGTGCGCGGCATGGTCAGGGGTATTTCCGCAATTTGACCCTGCACCGGTATGGGCACAACGGTTTTGTAGGGCGGTTTGGCTTTTCCAATCAATACACCATGAATCTTCCCCGGGCCGAAATCCATGTTTAATACAGTCAACACTATTTTTGCACCGGCCGGCACCGTGATTTCAGGGTCCACCAGCTTAGAAAAATGTAATGAACCACAAACGTATTAAACATACAACAGTCGTAAAAAGTCCCCGGCATCGTCAACAAAGTGATCCCATCATTCCGGTGCCGCGGCGGGGGACGACGGCCCGGGAATCGGAGCTGGTATCATGTTGGTATTTATTCGGTCGCGCTGCAGTTGAGCATCCTGGGCTTTTTCCGCCACGGTTCCGGGCGGCGCATCACTTTTGTACCATCCGGGATCGTTATAATGGGTGATGTTGTCCCGGATTTTCATCACGGTGAACATACCGCCCATGCTGATAAATCCATAGGGCCCGCGTCCGCCGGTCATCGGTGCGGTGTTTGGCAGGCTGGTCATGCCCATGGGAGCACCCATTCCAGCCTGCCCCATGGTCATGTACTGCGGTAATAAATCGCGGAATTTATCCCCCAAGTTTCCGGGCTTAACTCCAATCATGTTGCCAAAATTATGGCCCATCTGCGTCATGACATGGTGCGTCATGTGGCAGTGCATGGCCCAGTCACCAGGATTCGATGCGTCAAGTTCAAAAACGCGTGTGGATCCCACAGGTACCAGTACGGTGGTTTCCGGCTGCCAGGCCGATGGCGGGTAATCCCCGCCATCACTTCCGACTACCTGAAATGAATAATTATGCAGATGTATCGG
>JAKBCC010000164.1 GCA_021808105.1 Planctomycetota bacterium | reverse complement strand
TTGATCGCACGTCACGGTCTTCAGGCCGGTGAATTCACACATATAGTCAAGGACGATTTTTTCCGTCGCGGGCGGAACCGATTCATTGGAGCGCTGCAGCTTGGGCGCGGACGCGGGAATATCATGTGCACCGCTGCGGTCCCAGACACTGTACGGCACATACCGCGCCGGCGGCGCTTCCTGATTATAAAAACTTTCCATATACCGGTTCATTTCGGCGCGGGTGCCGTTGCGGGGAAAATCAACCGGCTGATGAAAGGTGATGTGCACCTGCCGCCTGGGAAGAAAGAATATTCCGCTGGCTAATAAATCTATAAGATGGGCCTTAAACGCATGACCAAGCCGCGGCGGTGCGCCCGCGCCCCACCCAAAACTGCTGCCCCATAAGCCGGTGGTTCGCACCAGCACCACGCGCACATCCGGCAACTGCGCCAAGATGCGTTCAACCGCACTGGCACTGCCCAGATCAGTAACCGGTTCCCTCATTAACCGCCCCGCCGGGTACAGCAAAATATTATCCCCCTGCCGCAGCGCTTCCACGCACCGCCCTATCGCCAATTGCACGCGATCAGCCTTGCCGTGTTCAATGCTGGACATTTCCGGTATGGGCAGAACCCCCACCGTGCCGACCAGTGCTTTTACCAGTGGATGACGAAGTTGATCTTCCGCAGTTAAGGGTCGCACCGCCAAATATCGGTGCAGATGCGCGACCATAATAATCGGATCTATCAACGCCGGATGATTGGGCAGAAAGAGTATCCCGCTGTGGCCGGCCTTTTTAATCTCGGTAGCGCCCTTCAAGGTTATGCGATAGCGCAGGCGCAAAATCACCCGCGCCAACAGGCACCACAAACGCCCGGCCCAGTTCGTTTTGCCGCCCGTGCGCTGGGGGTCGCTGTATGCGAAGGCCACGCCGATAATTGCCGCTGCGATCATCGTCAACACGCCCGAAGCCAGGAACACCTGCGTAGGTGCAAGACCGTTCTGTAAAGGTATATACAACATACTGCCCATAAGAATACCAACAAATGATGCAAACCACGCGGCGGCGATCACCTGCCCCCGGACGTTGGCCGCCGGCCGCACCTGGAAAAAACTTTCCAGCGGCACCATGATAAACCCACCGGCAATTCCTGACCCGCCCAACGCCAAGAGCACATAAATGAGTTTGACCGCGTGTGGCAACAACGGTGCAGCGCCGATACCGCACAGAAATATCGCCAAGGCTCCCATGGCCGGTGCGGTGGCCCGGTGGCCGTTGTCTCTGGAAATAAATTTCCCAGCAGCCAGACTTCCGATCACAATTCCCAGCAATTCCGCCAAGGCCAGATAACTGGTGGTGGCGTCGTTGAGGCCAAATTGTACCAGCCCCATTTTGTTAATCACCAGAATCTGCAAGGCCGCAATGAACCAGAAATAAGTGTTGGCTAGAATGGCGGTTATTAATATTCGGTCCGTGCGCAGGAACCATAAATCCCGAATCGAATTCACGGGTCCTCCCCGTGGAAACTTTGCGGCAGGGTTTGCGGCAGGCCGGCCCGGAACGGCAAAACTGATCAGGAACCCCATCATGGAAATACCCACCAGGGATGCGGCCACAATGACTCTTCCAAGGGGATACACACCGATATTCCCGCGGCAAGTCAGCGCGATTCCCGCCAGCACCACACCCAAAAGTATCGCGGCGGTGGTGGCGGCTTTGAGCCGGGCGTTGGCCTTAATAACGTACCATTCGGGGTAGACATCCGGAATGGATCCCACTAACGCAGGACCGAATATCGTGGCCTGCAGCGCCATGAGGAAAATAACCGCCATGATCAGAAACCAATTCAGCGTCAGAACTCCCACGGCTGCCACGGTCAGCAGCACCAATTCCAAGGCCTTGGAGCCGATGACCACATGTTTGCGGGAAAAGCGATCCGCCATCCAGCCTGCCGGTGCGGAAAACAATAAAAATGGAATCGTAAAGAATGTCGCGATCCATCCCTGCAAGTGCGCCAGACCATGCGAAACCGCCAGGAGGCTTACAGCCTGCTTCATAAAATTGTCGTTAAAATTTCCCAGCGAATACGCGCCCGCCATGGCGATAAAACGTGAACGCCCCTGACGAATCTGCTGTGTCTGATCGGCGGCTGTGATCTGGGGTTTGTCACATGGTGATTCAGCAATAGTCATCTTCAAACTCCGAAACTTCGCCTCGCCAATCTACGCGTGCGATATATTAGTTGATACAAACCACGTGCCGGACTTATTAAAGTTCATAAGCCGAGAATATACCATAACTTATGACTTTTAACCGAAATTTTATTTTTCATCGATATACGCCGTATGCACACACGGCGTACATTCAATGTACGTCGTTCGCACTGCCAAAGAGCTGAACCGGGGCACAACGCCCTCCCCGTTTCCCGACACCATGCGCAGTATCCACGGGCATGGCTGTGGCAATATTACCGGGCGGGCGGAAATAATGCGAAATCGTTACAAAATCGCACCGTTTGGTCCAGCGGTAGCGGGGTGCGATCGGGGTGCGTTCCACCACCGGCATAGCCGGCGGCTATGGAAAGATTCCCCGCACGGCCCGGTGGCCCGGAAATATTGCGACGCCTTATGTGCTCCATCACCGACTGGGCCTATCGCAATCCGAGCCGAATTATATAATGATGGTAATGGTGAAACCGGATGTGGTTCGCTAGGAGCCTGTCCGAGTAATGGCCGGGATTGCGATGGGTCTGAAATGTCCCGTATGCGCGGCGGAGGATCGAGCCGACTCTTAATAATGAGTCTGCGAGATCCGACAACAAAGCAGACGGGGCATTTCAGGCCCACCCCGCGGGGCGGCGTGCTTTTTGGCCCCCCTCTGCGGCGCGGCTCCTCGGAGTACCATCCGTGTCAGGTACGCCATCGTCGCCGCTTCTTGATGGTGGCCAAAAATCGTCCCGGCGCGCCGGGATCGCAACCCGGCGATTACTCGGACAGGCTCCTAGGTAAAGCACTCATCCTGAAAAAGGCAGAAGCTTTGTACAACGAATAGAAAATTGTTACAGTCAATACCATGACAGGTAAGAATACCATGGCGGAACAGAACAACAATCACGGTAACGCATTGCTGAGAGCCGATCGGCTTTCCACGAGCGTGCTCGCTTTTGCCGCCGTGCTGTTAATCGGGCTGGCCGCTCGGGTGATGTGGATTCAAACCCATGTGACGCAAGCCGATGCCGGCAGCCTGCACTCGCAACATGATGTAAGCGTTACGCTCATGGCGCGTCGCGCGTCAATATACACGACGGATTCTACGCTTATTGCCGGCAGCGTTCGGGTCTACAACATGTTTGCCGATCCGGGTTATATTTTTGATCCTAAGGGGGTGCTTAATACCCTGTCCGGCGCGCAACTTGTCGCGTCGCATAAGATCATGGCTCGGGCCATGGGGCGCGTGCTGAATGAAAATTCCGCCGATTTTCTTCCCTGGCTAAAAAGCCGGCTGTATTACACCAGCGGTAAATTGCGGCGCTTTGTCTGGCTTAAACGCGGAGCCAATTATGCCTTCTACCACCATTTTGAAACCATCAAACGGTCGTTGATCGCGCAGTGCCGCGCCGCGCTGCACCGTCATCATCCGGTCCTGGCGCAGGAGTATTTTAACGCCCTGGATGGAATTGGATTTATACTCTCGACGCGTCGTGTTTATCCACTGGGAGATTTTGCCGGGCAGGTCATTGGTTTTGCCAATTCTGAAACGGGTCTTAATGGTTTGGAAGAACAGTTGAATTCGCTGCTCGTGGGCCGCAGCGGCCAGGCGGTTTATGTAAAAGATGCTGCCGCGCGGGCGTTATGGATCAAGAAAAAAGGATACCGCCTGCCCAGCGACGGCATGCGCGTGTGGCTGACCTTGGATACAACGATCCAGCAGATCGCGCAACACGAACTTGATAAAGCCGGAAAACAGTTCAAGCCCCGCAGTGCCGTGGCCATTGTGATGAATCCATGGAACGGCGATATACTGGCGATGGCCAATTACCCGGAACTGGATCCCAATGACTACCAGAAAACGCCATCGAATTTCTGGCGCAATCGCGCGGTAACCGATCCGTATGAACCGGGATCAGTCTTCAAGCCTTACAATCTTTCCTGGGCGCTGAAAAATAATGTGGTGACGCTCAACACGGTTTTTGACACCTACAACGGCCGCTATCGTGACCCGACAGGGCGGCTGATTGAAGATGTGGGCGGCTGGCCGAACCTTACGGTGGAAAACATTCTCGTCTATTCCAGTAATATCGGTATGACGCAGATCGGCTGGAAAATGGGTATCCCCATGGAATATCAGGCAATCCATTCCTTTGGATTCGGACAAATGACCGGTTGCGTTCTGCCCGGTGAATCGCCTGGCATGGTCCGTCCGGAATCCCAATGGACCAAAGGTATGGAGACCAGCGTTTCATTCGGTTATGGCATTGCGGTTACGCCCTTACAATTAGCGAGGGGGCTGTGCGCCATTGCCAACGGCGGATGGTTGCCCACGCCGCAGATCGTTAAAGCCGTGGAAGTCAGCCCCGGCAAACTGGAAACCTGGTCGCAGATCGCCGGGCCTCAGCCGTGGAAGAAAATCGTCCCGCGTCAAACTGAAAAACTGGTTCGCCGGGCCATGGAACAGGTGATGGTGAAGGGGACCGGGCAATATGCCATTTCACCGCTGTATCGGTTGTTTGGAAAAACCGGCACTGCCAATCTTGCGATCGCGGGCCAGGATGGTTATCACGCCCACCAATATAACGCGACCTTTATTGCCGGCGGCCCGCGGCCCAATCCGCGGCTGATCTGTGTGGTGTGCGTGCATGAGCCTGATCCGCATCTCGGGCATTTTGGCGGAACGGTGGCCGGGCCGGCCTGTTCTCAAATTCTGACCAAGTCCTTGCAGTATTTGCAGGTGCCGCCTGATCAAGGACCCAAGACGGATCCGTGGTGGGGTAAAGAGTCCCTGTTAAAGCGACTCAAAGGATTGAGCCACTGATGATGAAACTTAGTGATCTCCTGGAATCTGCGGTTATTCCCTTGCGGAAAATTTCCAGCGATCATCGCGCCGTTGATCCAATTATTTCCCGTGTCGTGGAAGATTCACGAACGGTGCAGCCGGGGGATTTATTTGTAGCCAAAACCGGCAGCAAAAATGCCGGCCAGGAATTTATCTCAGAGGCTATCGGGCGCGGAGCCGCGGCGATTGTCACCGATCAGCCGCAGTGTGTGCCGTCGCAGGGCCACGCAGTCATTATCGCCTGCGATTCTCCAACGCAAGCGTTGGGATTTTTGGCCCAGGCGATTTACAACTTTCCCGCCCGTGGCATGAAACTGCTGGCGGTAACAGGAACCAATGGCAAAACCACAACAACGTATCTCATTCGCAGCATCATGCACAAGGCGTCCATCGCCTGCGGCTTAATTGGCACCGTGCAACTGGATGACGGCAAAACAGTGGTGGAAAGCCCGATGACCACGCCCGGCCCGGTGGAACTTGCCGCACTTCTGGCGCGGATGCGCAATCATGGCGTGCAAGCTGTCGCGCTGGAGGCCAGCAGCCATGCCTTAGCCCAAAATCGGCTTGCCGGCCTGGATGTGCAAGTGGCCATGTTCAGCAATCTCACCGGCGATCATCTGGATTATCACGGAACCAGGGAAAAATATGCGGACGCTAAAGCGCGGCTGTTTGAATCTCTGGCCCCGCACGCCTTTGCGATTCTCAACGCCCAGGATTCATGGAGCGGTCGAATGGTCCGGGATTGTCGGGCAAGAAAAATATCTTACGGCATCCAGTGCGCTGCGGATTATTCCTGCACCATTCGTGCCATGAATTCAAAGGGCATGGAATTGGCCATTGGCACGTGCACCGGCGAAAATCTAACGCTTCATACGGCGCTGGTCGGGCGGCATAATGTGCAGAATATTCTTTGCGCCATGGCCGCCTGCCGGGCGGCGGGCGTGGATTGGGATCCTATTATTTCCGGCCTGCAAGCGGGAGATATTGTTCCCGGCAGATTGCAGCCGGTGGTGCCCGCGGGCATGCGTCGTGAAGAGTTGCCGTTTTCGGTATTGGTGGACTACGCGCATACGCACGATGCCCTGGAAAATGTATTGACCGCTGTACGCGGCTTTACGAATGGAAAAATTATCTGTGTGTTTGGCTGCGGGGGCGATCGCGATGCCACAAAACGGCCGAAAATGGCGGCGGTGGCGCAGCGCCTGGCGGATACAATTATCGTCACCGATGACAATCCGCGCACGGAAGGATCGGCGGTTATCATAAATCAGATTCTCTCCGGCTTTTCCGGAGATCTGGGCGGTCGTGTTACAGTTATTCCAGATCGAGCCGATGCCATACGTGCCGCCGTTAACATTGCGCAGACCGGCGACGTGATACTGCTGGCGGGGAAGGGACATGAAAATTACCAGATCATCGGCACCAGCCGGTATAATTTTGATGATGTTGAGCACGCGCGAAAGGCGATCATTGCGCGGCTGGGACCCAGTCCAGGTAATCGGACAGGTTTACAAACGAACGGTATGACATGAAGCCATGGCCATTTCAACAGATTCGCCGGGTAACGCTAAGCCGCTGGCTGGCGCGGGGCACGCGTGAATTTACAGGCCGCATCAGCACCGACAGCCGGGATTTGCAACCGGGCGATCTGTTTATCGCCATCATCGGACCGAATTTTGACGGTCATCATTTTATTTCCGCGGTGATGGAAGCCGGTGCCGCCGGCATTCTGGTTTCCCGTGCGGTTGATGATGCGTTGGCAGCGGCTGCCGCTGCTGCTTCGGTAACAATTTTGCAATGTGATGACACGGTTCGCGGCTTAAACCGACTGGCGGCGGCGTATCGGCGGGATTTACGGGCAAAAGTGGTCGCGGTGGGGGGATCCAATGGAAAAACCACCACCAAGCAGATTATTCATACCCTTTTATCAGGGCGATTTTCGGGCGTTGCCAGCCCTAAAAGTTTCAACAACAATATCGGACTTCCCTTAACGCTGCTTTCCGTGCAGCCGCAGCATGAATATGTGGTGGTGGAAGTGGGCACCAACGCGCCTGGTGAAATGGAAGCCCTCGGACAGGTGGCGGCACCGGACATTGTGGTTATTACGGGCGTGGGCCTGGAGCATCTGGAATTTCTGGGGGATATTGTTCACGTGGCGCGGGAAGAGGCGTCCTTGGCGAGGTTTGTCGCTCCGGATGGTATTTTGTTATTAACCAATGATTCGCCCGAATTGCTTAACGCTTTGCGCTTAACCCGCGGGCCGCGCTTCACGGTGGGTCATGGCGGTTCTGGTGCCGATATGGAAGCGACAGAAATTCATGAGGCACTGGCCGGCACAGATTTTGTCGTCAACGGTCGCACGGCGTATCATCTGCCATTGCTGGGGCGGCATAATGTATTCAACGCGATGCTGGCGATCGGCGTTGCCCGGCGTATGGGCCTGACGGATGAGGAAATTCAAACCGGCCTGCGCGCGGTGAAA
>JAKBCC010000163.1 GCA_021808105.1 Planctomycetota bacterium | reverse complement strand
GAAAGCCCCGCCTGAACAGAAGGCTCAGCGGCTGGCCGCCCAACTGCGGAAACTCGGCTACAACGTCACGCTCGAGGTCCGGCCCCGTGCCGCGTAACTGGACGCCGTCCGCGAATTTTCAGAGCAGAAGACGGCGCGAGCCGGCGAGTTTATTCTGCCGCGCAAAATGGTAAAGCGGTAGCGCTTCCAGAAAATTCTAACTCCTGACTCCTTCTCGCAATCACCACGGTGCTCGATGACGCGACGCTCTCCCAAGACGCCAAAAACCGTCCCGGCGCGCCGGGATCGCAACCCGGCGATTATTCGGGCAAGCTCATGGGGATAATCAAGTTAACTTAGCGCTCGGCACCCGGATCGTTCCTATCATAAGGCCTGGATGTAAGATATTCTCTGTCCTGGCGACTAAACCTCAGGCATGGCAAGACAGTTTAAGGAAAATGGACAAGGTCATGAATAACAAAATTTCCGCACCCCCAGAGAAGCTGACGCGCGGCCTTGAGATTATCTCGCTGCTGATTATCATCGCGTGTCTGATCGTCATATTTCGTATTATTCCCATAGGCGTGGGCATTGCCCGACTGCAGAGTTGGCTGGCCGGCCAGGGGGTGCGGGGAATTGCGGCGTACATTGTGATTTACATTGTCGCCACAGTTCTGTTGATTCCGGGTTCTGCCCTGACGCTTCTGGCCGGGGTGCTGTATGGGCCGTGGTGGGGCACGGTTATTGTTTCCGCCGGTGCCACGCTGGGCGCTGCGGCGGCATATTTGTTAGGGCGGTGGGTGTTTAGATCAGCGGTGGAAAAGACCACGGCGAAAACGCCAAAATTTGCCGCCATTGATCAGGCGATTGGTAAAAATGGATGGAAAATTGTCGCCTTGCTGCGGCTCTCACCCGTGGTGCCGTTTAATTTAAGCAATTATTTCTTCGGTTTAACCGCGATCCGCTTTTTACCGTATGTATTGGTGAGCTGGATATGTATGCTGCCGGGAACGCTTTTGTATGTGTATCTGGGGTATGCGGCCAGTCAGGCGGCAGGCGCGGGCGGGGTGAAGGACAACGGTTTGCTGCACTGGGTGCTAATTGGCGTGGGCTTGCTGCTGATTGTTGCGGTAAGTGTTTATATAACAAAATTGGCCAGTCGCGCTTTGGCCGCACAATCAGGAGTGATCGAAATGAATCAGCCAATAAAAAACGGTTCCTCAGCAGTTGCCACGCATTCGCGGCGTCCGGTGATACTGGCAGGATTGGCAATTGTGATGCTGGGTTTAACTGCCTGTACCTGGATTAACCGCGGTCCGCTGGCCGGGATTTTCGGGCCGCCGCCGGTCAAGCTGGTCAATAAATTTAAGTCCAATCCCGCCGGTCCGCAGTTCAGCAACGCCATGTTTACCAAGGTTGTATCCAAATATGTGCACACCGGCGGCTGGGTTGATTACCCATCTCTGGCGGCCAATCCCGCTAACCTCAACACCTACATCGCCCAACTTGCAAAAGCCCCGTTCAACAGTCTGGGTCGAAATAATAAACTGGCACTCTTGATCAATGCGTATAACGCCTTCACACTGCGGCTGATTCTGGATCACTACCCGACTATCCAGTCCATTCGTGATATTCCGTCGGCCAAGCGCTGGGATTATGTGCATTGGAACATCGGCGGAAAACGTTACAGCCTGAATCAAATTGAACTGATGCTCCGCAGCGACTTTGCCGATCCGCGTATTCACTTTGCCATCAATTGTGCGTCCATCGGCTGTCCCCCGTTACGCCAGCAAGCGTACGAAGCGGCCAGCATCAATGCCCAACTTCAAAGCCAGGCGGAATTCGTCAACAACAATCCGCGCTGGGTCAGATTATCCAGGAATGGAAAAACGCTTCATCTGACGATGTTGTATGACTGGTACTCCGGTGATTTCACTCAGAAGGCGGGCTCGGTACGCAAGTTTGTCGCAAAGTTTAATAAGCGTGTCGCCGCGGAGTTGGCCGCCGGCAATCCGCCCTCGGTAACTTTTAAAGTTTATAGTTGGAAGCTCGACAGCCTTGCCAACCGCCCCTGAGAAAGGACTTGCCCGCGTGGATAACACAGCAACAGATTTACTTGCCGCACTAAACCCTTTTGATCAACATAACCGCGAACTGGCGGCCAATGTTCATCCGTCGGACTGGCAAAATCCGGAACCCAAGCCGCGCTACGATCTGGTGGTAATTGGCGCGGGCACTGCGGGCCTGGTAGCCGCCGCCGGGGCCGCGGGATTGGGTGCCGGCGTCGCCCTGATTGAAAAGGATTTAATGGGCGGTGACTGCCTGAATGTGGGGTGCGTACCGTCCAAGGCCCTGATTCGTGCGGCTCGGGCGTGTGCAGACGTGCGGCGCAGCGGTGCCCTTGGCGTTTTGCTTCATGGCGGTAGCAGCACCGATTTTCCCGCCATCATGGAACGCATGAGGAAACTGCGCGCGGGGATCAGCCACCACGATTCCGCCCGGCGATTTCAAGATTTGAATGTGGATGTGTTTTTCGGCCAAGGCGTCTTTAAAAGCGGCACGTGCATCAATGTGGGCAAGCAACAACTGCGTTTTGCCAAAGCGGTTATCGCCACCGGTGCCAGGGCGGTTGAACTTCCAATTCCGGGAATCAGGGACGCCGGCTATCTGACCAACGAAACCGTCTTTTCGCTCACGACGCTGCCGCCGCGACTGGCGGTGATCGGAGCCGGCCCCATCGGCTGTGAACTGGCGCAGGCGTTTGCCCGCTTTGGCTCACAGGTCACGCTGTTTGAACAGCAAAAGCAATTGCTGGTTCGCGAAGATCGCGATGCGGCTGCAGTGATAGAACGCGCATTGCTTGACGACGGCGTGCAGATCAACCGCGATTGCCGCATCACGAACGTAGTGCGACAAGGCTCTGAAAAACTCCTGACCCTTCAAGGCTCGGAGAAATCCACGGTTGAGGCATTCGATGAAATACTCATCGCGGTTGGCCGGGCACCTAATATAGAACATCTGAACCTGGAGGCCGCCGGGGTTCGGTATGATGCAAGGTCCGGGGTCCATGTGGATGATCACCTGCGAACTGCCAATCGCAGAATATTTGCCGCCGGAGATATCTGCTTTCCCAGTAAATTCACCCATACCGCCGACGCCATGGCGCGCATCGTCATACAGAACGCCCTGTTTTTTGGAAGAAAAAAAGTTAGTTCGCTGACGATTCCCTGGTGCACGTATACCCAACCCGAGATAGCGCATGTCGGGCTGTATCCCGCCGAGGCAGAGGCCAAAGGCCTCGCCATGGAAACCATCATGGTTGGCCTTGAGGAGGTGGATCGTGCTGTTTTGGACGCGCAAACCGGGGGATTTCTCAAGGTGCATGTGCAAAAAAAATCCGGACGCATTCTTGGTGCCACACTGGTGGCCGATCACGCCGGTGACATGATCTCAGAACTTACCCTGGCGATAAGCGCGGGCGTATCACTGGGAAACATCGGCTCAGTAATCCATCCCTATCCCACACAGGCCGAAGTAATTAAACGCGCCGGCGACAAATTCAACCGCACCCGCCTGACCCCCCGCGCCAAAAAGCTGCTGGCACTCCTGCTGAAACTGAACCGGTAACACGCCGGCCATCCAGGCAGCCCGGAAAAATTGCCACGCCTGAGGCCGCGCAGTGGTAACTGCCAGCCGAAGTTGACCGGCGACGGCCGTGAATTAGAATAGCACACAGGCTGGGGGGAGCATGAGGGAGATTGCCTTGTGAGCCGTTAGCTTTTCGTAACAAGGAAGTGCCATGCAATTCTACATGGAACTCGAACCCAACATCCCTGATCTCGGCTTTGAGAGCAGCGCCTTTGCCGACGCGGGTAAATATCTTGACTCGGTTTCGGGCCGACTGAAAATCAAGAGCGTTTATGAACTGTTTAGTTACGCCGCCCAGAACGATTTGTGTCCTCCGGGCTATGAGGAAACCGAAATCCCGTGGTTCGATCCGCAGGAGGGAATCGACTGGCTAGCGGTCGTCATCGCGCACCTTCACGCCAATCCGGAAGCGGTGGAGAACGCGGAGGAACTCATCCGAGACCTAGCACACTGCCAAGATATTTTGCGGAAAGCACAGTCAACCGGGGCCAAGTGGCATTTTGCCATGGACATCTAACGGCGACGGGGCCGGTGTGCGTTCCGAAGCAAAATCAGAGAGTGTATTATTGCAGCGCTGCGCTGCGTTTTTGGTTTGTTCGGCAGATAAAATGGACGGTGGGTAATGGGTAATGAATAAAATGGAGGAAGGCGCTGGACCGGCGTTTTTGGTTTGTTCGGCTGATAAATATGCCGGCTAACATTTTTCTGGATGCGGGATGCTGTTTGGGGGTTGGGATATTGGGCGGTGGGTTCAGTATTGATCAGTATTGATCAGTACATTCAGTAATGAGCGGTGCATTTGGGGTTGGCGATTAGGTGAAATTTGGGGATCGGCTCGCGGGTTGGTGGGGTGGTTGCGGCGGGGACGGGCAGTGGCTCAAGATGAAGTAGCTGCGCCCCGTTTCTCTTCCTGCCGGAAAACCACTGGCTGGTTTTGAAATCCGAATTGCGCCCCCCGGCAGTTGGCTGTGCATCGCCCCCCAGTTGTTTCCGAAATGGAAACAGCTCCGATCAGCCCGAACAAACGTGCCGGGGCGGGGGCATGCGCGTACGGCGAAGATTCTCTTTCCTATTGGACATTTGCAAGTTTTGGCTGCATAATCCTTAAAATATTTTGAAGGTTTGTGTATGATCTACCGTGACACACATAATTCTCTCCGTGCGCTCTCTGCCGTGGCTGGCCATCAGGCGGGATATTTTACCGCCAAGCAGGCGTCGGGAGTTGGGTACGGCTATTCCCACCTGAGCTACCACCTTCACGTTGGCAACTTCGTACGCGCCGGCCATGGCATCTACAGGATGTCCCTCTCAGGGTACGCTGAACACGACGACCTTGTAAGGCTGGCGCTTTGGAGTCGTGACAGGCATGACCGACCGCAGGCCGTTGTATCCCATGCCACTGCTCTGTTCCTGCATCAACTTAGCGACGTGCTGCCGCGGCGCGTTCACCTGACCGTGCCACCATCCTTTCGCAAGCAACCGCCGGGGGAATGCATCCTTCACAAGGCCTGGATCGAAGAACGGGACATCGACCGGCGCGAGGGTTTTTCTGTAACCACACCACTAAGAACACTCCTCGACGCCGCGGAGGATGTGACCTTGGCAGACGAGCAACTCCGCCGAGCGGTAAAGGATTCGCTCCAACGCGGCCTGATACGCATGGCCGCCCTTTCCAACGGCACTTTGGCTCGGCCAGCAGCCTCCCGACTTAGAAAAATCCTGGCATCCATCGAACGAGCAACATGACATGGCTAAATCTTTCACCGATCCAATTGCATTCAAAACTTCGTTGGAGGCCCGCCTCAGGACGCTGGCTGCGCAACGGGGCATTGCACTGAACACTCTGCGACTCAAACTCGTGATCGAGAGGTTGTTGGCGCGGCTGTTTGCACAACCGCATCCACCATGGTTGCTCAAGGGCGGCTATGCCATGGAGTTGCGATACCGTCCCCGCGCTCGCACAACACGGGACATTGATCTGGGTTTTGGTGATGAGACTGGCGGAACACCCGAAACACTGGCAGGCGACGATTTGTTGGCATTCGCCGGTATTCGCCCGGCAATGGTTCTGGCTATTTCAACGCCGCAGCAGTTTGCTGAAAAGCTGCACGCTTATACTCATCTTTGGACAGATCGCGTCAACACGCGGACCAAGGACTTGGTGGATATGGTACTGTTGATCGAGATGCACAGCATCCAACCAGCAGACGTCGCTATTGCTGTGGAAAGAACATTTTTTCGGCGCAACACACATCCCATCCCCCTGGAACTTCCTGATCCGCCCCTCCTATGGGACGAGAATTTCGCGTCGCTTGCAGCCGAGGCACAGTTGCAGGCTGCCACCCTGTCCACGGCTATTAAAGTTTTGCGTAATTTCTGGTTGCAAGTGCAGGCTGTTGAAAGATAGCAACGCCTGCAGCTTTTCATTTCCCGGTTTTCCGTACGGTATCCGTGCACTCGTCGCAGTCAACTGGGGTTATAAACTGTGAAATCAACGCGTCCAGCGGCTTGGCTGCAGGTTCTCTCTCGTGGCCACGTGAAGGTCGCGGCGTGGCGGCGATCTGAAACATTAAGGCGAAACACTGGCAGCCGCCCCCGGAGAGGGAATGAACAGATTAAAAAAACTTTTTATCGCGTATATGCTGTTTCCGCCGGGACGCATGTTCCACCAATTGCACGGATGGACCCAGCCTTCTATTCTGGCGATTGGGAACACAAGAATACGCGGCCTGCCCGTAAATCTGTGTCAATCGGTGTCAATCTGTGGATCAGAACCCCGCCCGGCAGATAAATCTGCGGCCAACATTAATTCCAGATTCCAAACTACGGGTTGGACGAGCACGCAGGAGTTAGGAGTTAGAAGGTTTTGACACGCTGCGCTGCTAAATGCCAGATGCCAGATGCTCAATTCCAGGTTCCAGGTTCCCAGGTTCCAGAAACGCCGCAGCTATTTCCAAATTGGAAACAACTCAAATCAACGTAAACAAACGTGCCGGGGCGGGCGTGGCAATAAATCCGGGCAGGCCGCTGGAGTGCGAGTTTCCAAGAGGAACCATTCTCTTAGCGCCGGCATTGATGCCGTCGATTTCGCCGCTTGCCCGGAAATATTGCCACGCCCGCCGGGGCGGAGGTTGCGTCTATTATTGGACGTCTATTATTGGACATTTGGCGGGCATGGTTGCATAATCCCTAAAATATTTCGAAGGTTTGTGCATGATTTGCCGTGGCTTGCAGCCCAAAGCAAACAAAAAGGGATCGGGGACGGAGCAGGCACCAAAATTTGCGGCCAAGTTTACGCCTAGCAAGCTGCGCACTCGCTGTGCCGATGCGAACGCTTTCGGGGGTGATCCAATGACTGCCAACAAGCCCATAACGATCCAGTTCCTCTTCCCGCAGGGGGAGCCGCGTGGCGTGCGCATTGCCGACATTACAACGCGGATTGTCCAAACTATGCTAGTGCCGGGCATCAAGGTGCCGGAAGCGATCATCGCTGGGGTGAGGGAGCCGTCATGAGCTGGATGTTATTCCTCGATGAAAGTGGGCATGACCACAAGAACGCGCCCTACGAAGTGCACGGCGGATTCGCTATCCATGCCGCCAAACTATGGCCGTTTATCCAGGCGGTGCAGACTCTCGAACAGTCAATCTTCGGTGCAAATTTGCGGGACCATGGTTTGGAGATTAAGGGGTGCAAGTTGCTGCGATCGCGGTGTTTCAATTGGGCAAAGCAAGGCGCTCCCATGGATGCCGCGACGCGACGCAAGCATGCACTAAACTTCCTGAATAATGGTAGGCAGAATCGCCAGCCGCGATCAGAAGAGTTCACTGCCTACGGGCAGGCGTGCATTGAGATAGCTCAGCGGGTTATCGAGCTTCTCCACAGCCATGAGGCCCGCATCTTCGCCAGCGTGATCCCACGTAAT
>JAKBCC010000033.1 GCA_021808105.1 Planctomycetota bacterium | reverse complement strand
CGCCCGGTTGGCTACATGGCTAACGGATCATTCCATGATGAACTCCTTTCAGTTCATGAGACACAGACGGTTTCACTGACGCACCGGATCTCGCAGACTAATTCTCCAGAGTGGGCTCAATCCTCTGTCGCGCATACGGGACGTTTCAAACCCATCGCAATCCCGGCCATTATTTGGACAGGGTCTTGGAGACCTATTGTCCGCTGATGTCGGCAGCGCTTCCCTTATTTTTGCGCCGCAGGCACAGGCATTCTGGCGGTGGCGGTTAGTTTTACCGGACCGAGGAGGCCTGAGGGGGGTAGATGGGAATTCTTTTTATAGTAATTCCAGGTTTCGAAGGTATAACAATCTTTTGAGGGGCGGGGTGTGCCGTTGACCACCCATTTGGGGAAGCGAAGCAGTGGCCGTCCAACCTGGGTGGCGGCGCCCCACTGGAGGCCGGAAGCGTGCTGCTGGTCGCCGATGAGGCGGTTGGCCCAGGTGTTGGTAACAGCAATGCTAATGCGGTTAAGCCCGGGGCGGATGGCGGACGTGACATCCACCTTAAAAGGCGCGTGCCACAGCACGCCCAGGTTATGGCCATTCACCCACACTTGGGCCAGATCATCAAGCGATCCCAGGTGCAAAATCACCCGTTTTTCCGGGCCGAAAAAACCATCGGGGATCGATATCGTTTGTGTATACACGCCTGTACCGGAGAAATACTTCAAGCCGGAATTTTTGGATGCGGTCCAGGATGTAAGGCGCTGTAACACGACATGCCCCGGCGCACCCCAGCCGGGAGTAAAGCTGACGATCCACGGGCCGGTGATGGCTTCTGGCGCTGGCAAATGTGGAACAATTACCACCTGATTGCGGCCGGAAGCGAAGTGAAGTTCATAGCGTCCCGGTTTTGCGGTCCGCAGATTCATGTGGCCGGCGTGGTCGATTTGAATGATGGTGCGGTCCGTGGGCTGATTATTGCGCATGATCTTCACGACAGGATTCACACCTGCTGCGGAATGGCGGAAGACGACAAATATTGACCCCTGCGGCCCCAGATTCAGGGGCACGTTGGTGCGGCCGTGGGTGGCGGTGAATTCGCCATCGGTGAGGCCTTGTCCGGATTCGGGTTGCCACAATTCAGGAATTTTTCCGGAAATCCGGAAGGACGCCACAGCATGGACTGGCTGGTTGGATCGGTTGACAACAAAATAAATATCCAGCCCCCGCGAATGCCGATGGATGGCTACGAGGGGCAAAAACGGAATCGATATCATGCTGTTTTCCTGGATGCGGGCGGTGCCAGGCTTGCCGCCGAGGGTATATTTGATGGTCAGGTATTTGACATGGTCGAATGCCGGATCGCCTCCGAAGGCTTGATTATCCGCGCGCATCGCAAGGATACCGCCATTTTGCCGCAACCGGTTTTGCAGCACGCTGGTAACGTTTACCTGCCGCCCTGCGCCGGGGGCAGCGTAAATAGCGGATTGGATGACAAGCGGGCCGTTATTGGCGGCGAGTACGGAAAAATCAGGTTGAATTCCCAGCTTGGCGAGCACCTTGGGCAAGGACTTGTTCCATACGACCTGTCCTTTGCCGAAGCGGTGCTCGCGGATGTGTACGCCGTCACAATCGCCCCATACTGCGCGACCGATTTCTGCGACAATGCGGTCGCATTTGGGGTAATCGGTAAGACTGGGCGACGCCGTGGGCCGGGGGCCGACAACTGTGGCTCCTGCCGCGATAAGTTGTCGGAGCTTTTGCGCCACGGCGGGCAGCATCCGAGAGGAATTGGGCAACAGCAGTACCGCATAAGCTCGGCCATCCGGAAGCGTGATTTTGCCGTCGCGTACGGTCGCATGTTTAAAGAGGGACAGGCTTAAGGCATCTTCGGAAAGCCCGTGTGGATCGGAATTGAGCGTGCAGATATCGCACACCTGGGATCCCTGCTGTAACAGAGTCTGACAGCGATTGATATAGGTAAAAAAAGCTATTCCGGGCTTGAACCAGGTTTGGTTTTCACCAAAGTGCGTGCCCCACCATCCCATGAGGATACCGGGCTTGTATTTTTTGTTCAGCGACTCAAGGGTCCAATCATGAAGGTAACACTGATTCACACCGCTGAGAAAGCCGCCATCGAGGGAGGGCTTCAAAAACGCGGGTGTTTCATTCATGCGGCTGGACGCGGGGCCGCCGGTGAGGGTTTCGGCTCCAACCAGCGTGCGGCCATCCGCCCGGGCCGCGCCGGCGACATTCCCGGCAATGCCGCTGCGGCTGGCATTCCAGAATTCGCCCATGGTTACATCACACGATGCCGCGGCGGCGATGGTGTTAAAGGGTCCGGTGTAGGGTTCCAGGCACATTTTCAAGTGGGCGGCATCAATGAGTTTGCGATACACGTCAAAGTCATTTTTGACGAACAACTGGGAAACCGTTCGCGCCATGTCATAGCGGAAGCGCTGCGAAAGCTCCGGACTGCCGATCACGGCTCCGCTTAAAACTGGTAGCCACGGCAGCGGATCGTAATGCCGCATTTTTATAAAGTCGCGACGAAAATGTTGCGTCCAGTTCTGCGGGCCGGCTTCATAGCTGTCAAACAGCAGATGATTAAAGGTATGCCCCACCGCCGAGCCAAGGTGTTTCTGCAACGCGTGGATCACATGTTCAATATGAAATGTTGCAGCCCGGGCACTAAGCTTGTCGGCCTCCAGGGAATGCACCGTGCCATGCGGGCCAACCAGGCTGTCCGGCACGGGGTGGTCGGTCATGGCGGTGGACGTGTAACCGATGCGGTAGATGCGCCACCGCCCCGCCGGTGCCCGCCACACAAGCCGGCCATCGGATGTCATAGCGGCTGAAATATTTTTGATTTCTGCGGGTTGAGCCACGGCTGTCTCGGGCAGGGCTAATACTTCAATGGGGCGGTAAAAGCCCAGTCGCGTGGCCGGCTGCTTGAGTTGCACGCGCACCACACCGGGGCCTTTAACCGGCGTGATACTCCAGACCACCATTTTCATGGAGAGCGCGGGCGTGATCCATGGGCCGCCGCTGGCATCCCAGCCGGGGCAGTTTTCCATGCCGAGCTTCAGGCCCAGTCGCTTGGCGGTGTGCACCGCGTATTGCACCATGCGCCAGAATCGCGGGCTCCAGTATTTCACAGGCTTGAGTGTTCCGCTGTTGGTGATATCTGGTGCGACACCCGCCTGCGAGCCGATCGGACAAATGGTGGCCCCCGCCACGCCGGCGGCTTTCATCGCGGTAAGATCGCGCTTAATGCCGTACCGGCTGATGGTAAGCCCCATCCAATGCCACCACACGTACAAGCGACGCCCCACCGGCGGCGACTGAAACTGCTGCGCCAGCGTAGCGGGTGCCGCAGAAACTGGTGCCGCGGAAACAGTGGTGGGCAAGGCGTTGCTGGAGAGAACGAGTGCTGCAACAAGAAATACTGCAGGCATCACACGGGTGCGAAGGGATTGTTTGAGCATGGATGGCATGGGTATCCTCACGAAAGAGTCGCATATTTTGCCTGCATGAGTTATTTGCATCAGGGGAAGGATAAACCAGTTGGCCAGGTTCGCCAAGTCGGTACGATTAAACCAACATCTGCGGCAAGCGGAAACCGCCTGACATTTGATATTGATTCGTATGAAACATCAAAATGGCAAAGTCGAATATCACAATGCGGTCAAATTTTATCATCCGGCGACACGCCGACCGGATCGCGTGCCGTCAAATTTCCTGATTTGTGCTCTGGTCGGATACGCCACCACCGGCAGAGCCGGCGGCTTTGTGGGGTTGGTGTGCCAGTGCGGGATTGTCAGGCGCTGGGGGTTTTCTACACTGCGGCTTGATGATTTTCATCCAGTCCGCGGCATAGGGCCAGAAGAGGAAGGGTTAGCAGCGTGCCGCAGGCGAAATAGATGCTGTAGCGGTTCCATTGCAGCGATCCGGTCGCAACATGATGCCGGCCGATGATTTCAAGGATGAGTCCCCAAATCAGCGGGGAGGCACCGGCGGCGACATTCACGATGGCCAGAAATACCGCAAAATAATGGTTGCGCCCGGCCCTGGGAATATTCAGACTTTGCAGGCGATTATTGGCAGCGGCAAAATTCATACCGGCGATTCCCATCAGCAGATATAAACATCCTACCATCGGCGGTGACGGCGGCACAATTTTTCCCGCCACGGCCCACCATCCCGCGAACACTGCCGCAAAGGCGGCCAAGCTTAGAAGCATGATGGGTTTGGAACCGATGCGGTCAATCACCGCGCCGCACCAGAACAGTGAAATGACGCCGCCCAGGGCGGACATACCGGACAACAGCACAATGGCGCTTTGGGAAAACCCCACAACGCCGCGCAGAAACGCAATGGTGAAAACGGTCAGGCCGCCCAGCACCAGCATGTAAAGAATATTGAAAATACATAAGCACCGAAATATCTTTTCGGACATCATCTGGATCATGCTCACCACTTCGCCGGTTTGCGCATGGTGCTCCGGAGCGGAAATATCCGGCACGCGCATGAGGCATAACACGCTGATGGTGCCACCGATACCGGCGAATAAAAACGGCAGGCTAAATTGCCGCGGGTCGGGATTGCCCAGCAGGAAAGCGGTGGAAGCTAAAAGGGCCAGGAGATTTCCGGATTGGCCATACAGTTGATCCCGCAGGAAAAATTTACCGCGAACATCCGGCGGTATCAGGCCGGTCACCCAGGGCATCCAGGCCCCGCCGGATAAACCGCGCAAAGCACTGAATGTGATAATGCAGAGAAAAATGCCCGCCAAGCGGGCGGTGCTGGAGGTGAAGATTATGGTGGTCAGGGCCATGATAAAAATCAGAACGGTGCGTGAACCCCATCCCCAGATCATGACGCGGCGATAGCCCATGCGCGGCATCAGGTGTGCTCCGGGAATGTGCAAAATGGCCAGCAGCGGCGGTATCGCCGCCAGGATACCCAGCATTAAATCACCGGCACCGAGGGCTTTGGCATATAAAAACAGCGGCGAACCTAACACAATGGGCCAAGTCAGAGCATTTAACAAGGCAAACCAGCCCGCCCAAGCCGTGCCCGCCGGCAGCCCTACGGCCGAAAGCGTGCTCAAGGGTGCCAGGGGAGCGCCCGCCAGGCGCAGAAGTAGGGAATCCGGCGTGCGGTTTTTTCCCGGCAATGGCGGCCCGGCTTCAGAGGAAGCAGCAAAAGGTTCATCGGGTATGTCAGTCATGATATTTTTTGGGCCGCAGCGTCAGCGGCCGCAACACTTTTTATATTTTTTTCCACTGCCGCACGGGCACGGCGCATTGCGTTCGATCCGTTCGGATTGCAGATGTTCGTTGTGATGCTCCTCGGGAGGTTCGTCGGGGATTTTGCCGCTGGTTCCGGAATCTTTCTGATAACGGGAGAGCAGCTTTTTCATGGCCATGGCAGCATAAAATCCATTTCGGATCTCGTAACTGCCTGGATCTTGCCATATACCACTGCTAATACTGGAGGAAACAAAATCCAACAGCGGGGGAAAGTCCATATTAACGCCCAGAGGCATTCCCAAGCTCGTGCTCATCCAGAATTTACCAATCGGATACACTCGGATCCACATAGCCTCCCCAGCCGGGGTGTCCGCGGCAAAAACGTCGTCCGCCAGAAGCATCCGCCGATTGTCCTGGAACAGATCCTCTACCAACAGTGCATTTTCCGCAGGGTACGTCTCGACGACGCCGACCATGGTGAAGTTCGCCTGTGACATGGCGTCCAGTATCATTTGGCGTTCCGGATCAGTCTGGGGATGGGTGCGACGAAAGCGTTGGACTACGTTTTCGCCATCGGCAAACACTCCATACATCGAGAATTCCGGAACAAGCCCCGCGCCGATGACCCCACCTGTGACAACCTCCTTGCTTGGCGCAATACCCAGCATTTCCGCGGCCTGCCAAAACGTATCTGGGTCCATCTCACCCAGGATCTCGTCATTGAGCGCCCAGTTCACGTCGCGAATTCGGTCATGCCGTTGGGCTAATCCCGGTAAAACGTCGGCAAATTCTTGCATAGCAGTCATGATATTTCCTCCACTTGCGGCATCGGTGGGCAGGAGCACACCAGGTTGCGATCACCATAGGGATTATCTATGCGCCCTACCGCCGGCCAGAATTTATGGGCTTTCAAGTAGTCCAACGGATAGGCGGCCTTTTCGCGGCTGTAGCCATGTGGCCAAGTTTCCTTGGCCAACATGCGCGCCGTATGCGGAGCATTTTTCAGCACGTTGTGTTTACGATCCGCTTTCCCGCTTTCAATTTCCCTGATTTCATTGCGGATGGCGATCATGGCATCACAAAAGCGGTCCAGTTCCGCTTTACTTTCGCTTTCCGTGGGTTCAATCATTAATGTGCCGGGTTCCGGCCAGGAGACGGTGGGCGCGTGAAAGCTGTAGTCCATGAGGCGCTTGGCGATGTCTTCAACTTTAATTCCGGCGGAGGCTTCAAACTCTCTGGCATCCACAATAAATTCATGAGCACAGAACCCACGTGTGCCGACAAAGCGAATCGGATAATGTTCCTTTAAGCGGGCCGCCATGTAATTGGCATTCAGGATGGCCAATTCCGTGGCACGGGTCAGGCCTGAACCGCTCATCAGACTGATATACGCCCAGGGGATAATAAGAATTAAGGCACTGCCATACGGTGCCGCGGAGATGGTTCCCAGAGATTTGGCGGTGCCCATGCCGATCACCGGATGGCCCGGCAAATACGGAATCAAATGTTCAGCCACGGCAATGGGTCCCATTCCCGGGCCGCCACCGCCATGCGGAATGCAGAAGGTTTTATGCAAATTCAAATGGCAGACATCCGCCCCCATATCCGCCGGGCGGCACAGGCCTACCTGGGCGTTCATGTTGGCACCATCCATGTAAATTTGCCCGCCATGGGCATGAACAATATCGCATATTTCCCGGATGTGTTCTTCAAATACACCATGGGTGGAAGGGTAAGTCACCATCAGGCAGGAAAGCTTTTCCTGATGCTCTTTAGCTAAGCGGCGTAAATCCTGCAGATCAATATCCCCATGCTCATTGCAGGCTACGGGCACAACTTCCAGCCCCGCCACGGCCGCGCTGGCCGGGTTTGTGCCATGCGCGGAAACCGGAATCAGACAGATATTTCTGCCCGCCTGCCCCTGCCCGCCATGGTAAGCCCGGATGGCCATCAGGCCGGCGTATTCGCCCTGGGAACCGGCGTTGGGCTGGAAAGATACGGCTGAAAAGCCCGTGATTTCACATAAAAACCGTTCAAGCTGGCTCATTAAAATCTGGTACCCACCCGCCTGATCCGGCGGGCAAAATGGATGTATATCCGCCCATTGGGGGGTGGTAATGGGCATCATTTCCACGGCAGCATTAAGTTTCATGGTGCATGATCCCAGCGGAATCATGGACGTGGTGAGTGAAAGATCCCGTGATTCCAGCAGGCGCAGATAACGCTGCATTTCGGTTTCGCTATGGTGCGTATTAAATACCGGATGCGTCAGAAAGCGGCTGGTGCGGGCCAGGGCTGTGGGGTATTGCACGCGCACGTCCTGCACCACTTGATTCAGCAGATAAGGCAGAGGCCGCGCCTGGGAAAATACATGCAGCAGGGAATGGATTTCTTCCAAGTCCGTTAATTCATCGAGGGATAAGCCAATAGTTCCGTCGCCAAATGTGCGGAAATTGAATTTGCGTGTTGCAGCGTCGTGTACAATTTGTTCTACAGTCACGCCGGAAGAGGGAATAATCCGCAGCGTATCAAAATAATGTTCGTGCATGATTTTGCAGCCCATGCGCTGCAAACCGCCGGCCAACACCAGCGTCCAGGCGTAAATGCGCAGGGCAATATCCGTCAGACCCTGCGGCCCGTGATATACGGCGTGTGCGGCAGAGATAATGGCGGGCAGCACCTGGGCGGTGCAGATATTACTGGTGGCTTTTTCCCGCCGAATGTGTTGTTCGCGGGTTTGAATGGCCAGTCGGTAGGCTGGCTCGCCATTGACATCCCGTGAAATGCCCACAATGCGGCCCGGCATTTTCCGGGTAAATTCCTCCCGCGCCGCCAGAAAGGCTGCGTGCGGGCCGCCGTAGCCCATGGGCATTCCCAATCGCTGGCTGGAACCCACGGCAATATCCGCTCCGAATTCTCCCGGCGGTCGCAGAATGGTCAGGGCCAGAAGATCTGTGGCTACCACGAGTTTGATTCCAGCGCTATGAGCTTGTTGCGCCAAATCATCCAGAGGAATAATCTGGCCGTCGGTTGCGGGATATTGCAGCAACATGCCGAAGATTTTTTCCGATTTGAAATCAATTTGTGATGGCGCACCGATGATGGGCGTAATGCCCAGACCCATGGCCCGTGTGTGCACCACATCAATAGTTTGCGGATGGCAATTTTCCGCGATAAAAAATACCTTACGCCCCGGCTCGGTTACGGAATAGCACATGGCCATGGCTTCGGCGGCGGCAGTGGCTTCATCCAATAAGGAAGCGTTGGCAATGGGCAAGGCGGTAAGATCCGCTACCATGGTCTGGAAATTTAATAAGGCTTCCAGCCGACCCTGGGCAATTTCCGCCTGATAGGGCGTGTATTGCGTGTACCAGCCGGGATTTTCCAGAATGTTGCGTTGTATAACCGGTGCGGTGATGCAGCCGTAGTAGCCCATGCCGATCAGGGATCGGAATTTTTTGTTTTTCGATCCCATGACGTTTAACTTTTCCAACAGCGCGCGTTCGGAAAGCGGCGCGGGCAGCGCCAACGGGCGCGCGATGCGAATGGCGGCAGGCACAGTTTTGTCCACCAGATCATCCAGCGACGCCAGATTCAGCGTTTGCAGCATCAGGGCGACTTCATCATCGGATGGGCCGTTGTGGCGGGCGGCAAACCCGCCGGAAGGTTCCAGTAAAGCCCAGTTCCGGCCGGCTCGGGAGTCAAGGTTGGAAATCACAGGGGCGGCTTGCGCATTCATATTCGTGTAATACCTTCAAATAGCGGGTCATGGGGGTTACTCAATCTTAAATTATGCCGTTCCAATCAGGCGGCAAAGCCAAAATCGGCAGGCGGCTGTTATTCAGGATGGCCCGCTGGATGTTGCCTTCAATCAACCGCTCCAGCACCCCCTGCCGGGAAAGTCCTAGAACAATCATAGTCGCCTCATGGCCGGTCGCGGCCTGAAATATTCCATCCACCAGATCATTGGCAAACAAAAGCTGCGATTCCACACGGGGATTGGTCTTTTTCAGTTGCAGGACAACCTCTTTAAGCGCCCGTTCGCCGGGGCTTTCCTCTTTGACATTTTCCGACATCCCCACCGCCACATGCACCGCAATAATCGGCGCATCGAGGCGATTGGCCCACTGCCCCAGAGCGTCAAGGCGCTTATCAGGCGTCCATTGTTCGGAAACTGCCAACAGTATTTTGCTCATGAATCTCTTTTCCAAACCCGACATTTAATCAGGACTCTTCACCCTGCCGCCACGCCATTAAGCCGGCCATCCGGCCAGCTTTGCAGCGCCAAAGTATACCCCAACCGCCCGCCCCCGCCACTATGTTGCGCCAGCGAATTTGCTCTACTTTCAACTCTCCACTTTCTCTTCTCTCATCAGGCGCTCATCAGGCGCTATTGCGTACCGGCCGCGAATCCCTAAACTAACTGCCATTCAGGGTACTGGAAAGGCAGAAGAGAATTTTGGCTACGGTTATAGAAACGCAAATTCCGGGTATTCCGATGCGGCGCGGCAAGGTGCGCGATGTTTATGATCTGGGGACGCAATTGCTGATTGTGGCCACGGATCGCATCAGCGCTTTTGATGTGATTTTACCTACGCCCATACCGGAAAAGGGAATTATCCTCACGGCCTTGAGCAATTACTGGTTCAGGCTTTTTGCACCGCATATCAAGCACCATCTGCTGGCCACGCGGCCGGCGGAATTTCCGGCGGTGCTGCGGCCATTTCGCGCTCAGTTGGCGGGGCGATCGGTGCTGGTGCGTAAAACTGACGTGATACCTATTGAATGCGTGGTACGCGGTTATATTGCCGGCGGCGGCTGGAAAGAATACAAAAAAACCGGGGCGGTCTGCGGCGTAAAATTACCGCATGGCCTGATGCTGTCCCAGCAATTGCCAACACCCATTTTCACGCCCACGACCAAGGCCGAAAAGGGCCATGATGAAAGCATCACGTTTGATCAGGCCTGTGACAAAGTCGGACGCGACCTGATGGTGGAATTACGCGACACCTCCATTAAGCTTTATAACCTTGCTGCGGAGGCGGCGCGCCTGCACGGTCTGATTGTGGCGGACACCAAATTTGAATTTGGCGTGGATCCAAAAACCGGACGCCCCATTCTTATTGATGAAGTCCTTACACCGGACAGTTCCCGCTTCTGGCCGCTGGTGGATTACAAACCGGGGCTGGAACAGATCAGTTTTGATAAGCAATATGTAAGAAATTATTTGGAAACATTAACCTGGAATAAACGCACACCCGGCCCCACCTTGCCGGCGGAAGTGGTTCAGCAAACACGTCGAAAATATCTGGAGGCCCTTAAACAACTCACGGGCGACCATGTGGATCAGGTAAGGCACTGCCTGGATCAGCAGGATGTGCGCCTGGCGGGTTTGTAACGGTCAGTGGGTCTGATGCGTCAGGGGCATGATGTGCAAGCGGTTCGCGGTGGTACATAGTGCATAACGGCGATGTGGATTAAATTGCAGCAGCAGCCACAGGCGCAGCACGGGTTGCAATTTTGTGGGTTGACTGTTGAGCCAATTATAAAAGTCCCGGCCATGGTGCGGATGCGGGGGAAGAAAAATCTGCCCTCTGGCAAATAGCGCGGTGTAATTTTTTGGAAGCGGAACTGCTAACGCCCCCGAAGGCGCGGTGGGCGGAATTATATTGCCACCGGGCAGCTTGGGGCGGATACTGGCAGTGGTCTGGCAGGCCAGAATGGTGACGTGGCGGGTAATACGGTAAGCCAGCGTGGATGTGTTGGCATGTAATGTAATAACCCCGTGAAACGCAAGCCAGGCACGAGCCGACCAGGCCAGTGGCAGCGTGATGCCACGTGTATGGGTTGCCGCCCGGCTGGAACCGTGTAACGCGCGCTGAATTCGGATGGTCGTGCGCAGTCGCACTGGAGCAGCCGGAAATTCGGTTTGCCATTGAAATGTGGTTTGGGCAGGTGTAGTGGTCGCGGTCAGGAAGCAAATGGCGGCCAGGGAAAGCAGCGCCACACCGAGGGCGATGCTTGCCATGAGATACCATTGCCCCGGGACCGCCCAGCGCAGCAGGATCAGCATGATAATGGTTAGCGGGCCGATAGCCCACGCGGTTATTTCCCATGATGTCGGGGCGTGCAGGCCCGGCAAGCGCATACGGGAAAGATGGGGGACAACCATCGGCGGCCCGTGTGAGAAGCCATGGAGTCGCACCGTTTTCCAGATCGGCAATACGGCGGCGGTTTTTCCGGTGTTCCTCCAGAACGGCGCAGGCAAAACGCGGTTCGGGGCGGTGCCGAGATAGATCAGACGTATTCCCAAACTTAATAAGGCCGACACGCGGCGGCGAGGAAGCTGCCGGGCAGTTACACGATTAAGCAATAACCAGCGGCATGTTGCAAAGTTGAGCACCGGTGAAGCGGCCAGTTGGCGGCGCGATAAAAGCACCGGCGTTACCGGCTTGCCCAGCGCCAAGGCCACTGCGGGAAGTTGTGATCGCATGGCTCCGGGGACCCCGACAATTACCGCGCCGCCGACCCGCGCTACCGGCAGGTCAACATGAACCTGCATGACCCGCTGCATCTTCCCGGCACGAAACAGTTTGACCACCACCGGCCACGCACGGCTCGAACCAGTTGCCCCCGCAACATAAGGTAGCGGCATACGAATATGTCGGCGGTATACCGCCAGGCGGCGGCGAACTATCGGGCCGCCGCGGCGATCCTGAAGTTCCACGGTGATATTGCCGCCCGAAAGCGATGGAAGCGTCAAGTGCAGTGTGGCCCATGAGTTGACAGGCGGAACGGCACCACCAGCTATGGCAACATCTGCCCGGCTCACCGGCTCCGCAGCCCGCAGCGCCGGTGCCAAAAACAAAATGCCGAGAACGACCCCGAGAACGCAAAACAAATTAAACCACCTGCGATTCGACATGCCCGCCACAGTATCCCCAGCCGCGGCCAAGGGCAACACGAATGGGGGCTTTTCCAGGCTTTTCCAAGCTTTTGCGGTTTTGGGATGTGGGGGGTATAATGCGGAGCTTTGAATTTGGTATTAAACGGTTGAAACGCTAAGGATCGAAACATGGCACGCAAAAAGAGAAATCATAAGTTACGTTGGGCCGGCAAGGCTGCTAATCATGGCCGCAAGCCCAGCCGCGGTCGCATTAAGGGCTGGAGCGCCAAGAACTACGGGCTGTAAATACAGGCCTGAAAGTCCTGAAAGAATTCAGGATACGTCTTGGCCGCACACTGCGGATTTTCAATTTCCACGCCCGCAATACGGGTGCCGGCCACCGCAAAGGCCATGGCCATGCGGTGATCATCATACGTACAAATGCGGGCACCCTGCGGTTTGGTCGGCGGATCAATGACTATGCTGTCGGCAGTCGTGGATACCGCGGCACCGAGTTTAGTCAATTCTTTTTCCAGGGCGGCCAGACGATCCGTTTCCTTTACCCGCAAATTTCCGACGTTGAAAATCCGTGTAGGCCCCTGCGCAAATAGCGCCACCACAGCCAGCGTTTGAACCATATCCGGAATCCCATTCATATTGACGGTAATGCCCGTGAGATTACGACTTCCGCTTAAATGAATAGCATCAGATTCCATCATCATGTTGGCACCCATTTGCCGCAACACATCGGCAAACAGAACATCGCCCTGCAGAGAATCCCGACCTAAGCCGTGGATTGTCACGTGTGCTCCCGGACAAATAGCCGCAGCGGCGAGGAAATAACTGGCATTGCTGGCGTCGGGTTCAATGGCATATTGCCGGGCCTGGTAACCGCTGCCGTGCGGAATATGAATTACACGATTGGCAGCAGAATTGTCGGCGGTGCGGAGGGTTCGGCAGGTGATGCCAAACTGCTGCATCATAGATAGTGTCATGCGGACATACGGCTCACTGGTGACCGGACCGATTAATTCCATGTTCACAGCGTTGCGGGCCAGGGGCGCGGCCATGAGAATGGCTGAAATATATTGGCTGCTCTGGCTGGCGGAGAACCGGCAAGTACCGCCTGAAATTCCCCCGCCGACACGAACCGGCGGGTAGCCCGATTCGCCGGTGTAATCGGCAGCTGCGCCAAGTGCGCGCAGCGCCTCAACAAGTTCACCGATTGGCCGTTGCCTCATGCGTTCCACGCCATCAAGCAGATAATGCCCATCACCAGCAGCGCACAGTGCCGCAAGAAAGCGAAGGGTGGTGCCGGAATTACCGCAAAATAATTCAGCGGAGGCGTTGGGAATCTTTGAGCCTAAGCCTTCGATCGAAATACTTTTTCCCGGTTTATCAACGCTTAGATCAAATCCCAGCTTTTGCAGAGCTTCAATCATCCGCAACGTGTCATCGGCGAACAGCACGCCGGTAAGTGTGCTTTTTCCGTATGCCATAGCCGCCAGAGGTAACGCCCGATTGGTAATACTTTTGCTGCCGGCAATACGGGGAGATGCCTTGAAGGGCCGTCCCGGCGGACTGAGGGTAATGAAGTCAGGCATTCGTTCGGGCATAAGTGCAACAACGCTTCGCATGAAACCGCCGGATTAATGGGTTTGCAGAGCGGAAATCCTGTGCGGGATAGGAATTTTTGGAAAAAGCTTCTGCACTGCGCCCGCCTGCCCCTGGGAACCGGTAATCGCATTGACCGCCAGAAGAATGGCGGCCGGGTTGCTTTGCGCATTAAGACCGGAGAGAGAAAAATTAGTTGTACCGGTAATGGCATTCATGGCCGCAGAGGCGTTGCTGATGGCGTTAAAGGCGGAAAGTGTCTGTTTACGGTCCAGTAATCCGGCGCTTAGATATTGGGCGGTATCGCTCATCAGCACGGATAAGGTATTCATGGCTGCGAGTTTTTGCGGGTCGGTCAATGTTGAGCCATGCTGGGCTGCCTGCGTCAGGTCCGCCGTCAGACTGCTGGTGATATCCAGATTGGTCGGTACAACATCCTGATATCCAGCAATACTGCGGGCAATCGCTTTGGCGATGAGATCAGATAAGCCGGATGGAATAGGATTCTGCGCCAATAAAACAGTACTCATTTCCCCGGCAACGAGCGGATCTTTTTCAACGGCCAGGGCCTGCTGAACGGCCGCAACGGCCTGCTGGTAGGCCGGCCCGATGGACATCAGGGCGGAGGAAATATTGCCCATTCCTTTGGCGCCCCAGTAGCGAACCGCGGGACTGGCATTGGTCAAGGCGGCCTGCAGGGGAGCCTGCATGCTGATGTCATTAATTGAGCCGACGGTGATGGCGGCATTCAGAGCGGTGTTTTTGTTGGATAACAGAGCGGTAAAATCATTGGCGACTTGCGTGCCGAAATCGTAGGTAAATTCAGCCGAGGGGGGATTGGTGGTAGATAGCAGAGGAGCCAGAAGCCTGCGGCGGGCGCGAACCATATCCCGACGGTGCACGGAGGAGGACATTTGCTGGGCATAATATTGTACAAATGCAGCAATTTCAGTCTGGTCGGATGCGGTAGGCGTGCCGCGGCTGGGCGGTGGCAAAGGCGGGGCCGCCGCGGAAGCTAACTGGGTTAAAAATAAACCCGCCGAACCCAGCAGGGACAGAACCACGCGTTTTTGCCGCTTAACCATAAATCCTGTATCTCCGATGCGATGAAGGGCGGATCGGCCCGCTGAATCAGCAGCAGGCATGATACGATTTCTCCGCCCAAAGCCGTCCGTACAATCCGGAACCGTAACACGCGCCGTGCCGCGTGTCAAGATTCAAGCAGGGTCAGGCCGAGTCAGACTGAACCGGGATCCTTGGTGGAATGGTCTTGAGCTTGTGAATCCGGTGTCACTTTGCGACGGGATTTCCGGGGCGCGGCGGCGCGGCGTTTGGCGGTGATGGTTCGCACGGCGGGTTTAGCCACCATGACCGCCCCGGCGGTGTGCAGGGCCATAAGCTGATCCCGCAATTGCGCCGCTTCCTCATATTTTTCACCCGCCACGGCTTTTTTCAGCAGGTTATTAAGTTCCTCGCGCGGGTCCGGCGGCAACTGCCGACGAATGTCATGGATCATATCTGCCAGGATCAGAGCTTCCGGAGATTCTTTGGCTGCGGGGTTGCCATAGGTATGGATCACATTGCGCAAGGTGCCGCGGAGAAAAGCGATAGCCGTGTTGGTATAGCCATCCCGCAGAGCAGCACAGGCGCGGGCGCGCCCTTCCATCATGATAATATAGGGGCGATACTGTTCGAGAATTTCGCGGTCCTGGTCGGTGGGGCCAAATTTATGGCACAGGTTAAGCACCCCGATATTATGGCGCGTGTCGCGCACGACGCCGTCATATTGCCCCAGCACAAACAGGCTTAAGTAGCGGTGATAAAACATGGCGGATTCTTCGCGCAGCACCTGGCATTCGCGGCGCGTAAGCTGAAAATCTTTTTCTTCGCCGCTGGTTTCGCGGTGCTTTTTCAGGCGATGAAGTTGATAATCCAGTTCCGACGCATGTTTGTGCGGACGCCTGCCGTCCGGGCGGCCGCTGACTTCCATTTGCAGCAGTCCCAGATCCAGCCGTAACTGAATTTTTGGTTTGCCATCGCGCCCGCGGATAATGCGAACGTTGACTTGTCCGGGTTCAAAACTCCAGCCGGAGAGAGCGGAAGAAATATCCACATTGTCCGGATTTTTTGGCCAGCGCCGCATGTTGCACCTCCCGTAAAGTAACACCACCCTCACTGCTCTAATTGAGATTATAGCGTTTGCCGGGCCGGCTGCACGCAAAACTTGAGAAATTTTTACGCGCGGGAAGATTTTTTGCGTCCCAAAACATTTGAGCATCTGTTTTCGATAATCACAACGCACGGTGCACAGTCCAAGGTGAAAAAAGGTACCTGACACCTTTATTTTGAAACAAAGGTGTCAGGTACCTTTAATTTTCGGAGTTCCATGGAAACCTAAGGAGCCAGATGCGGCGGGGTGTCGTGGCCGTGGGTAAATTCATAATAGAGCCGGGCGTATTGGCCGTTACGTTCCAGCAGGCTCTGGTGGGTGCCGTGTTCAGCCATGCGGCCGTGATCCAGCACCAGCACCTGATGCGCGCCAATGATGGTGCTCAGGCGATGGGCCACAATAAAGGTGGTGCGGTTTTCCACCAGGCGTTCCAGAGCGTTTTGAATCAGCAATTCGGTTTGCGTGTCAATGGCGCTGGTGGCTTCGTCGAGAATTAAAATGCGCGGGTTGGCAAGAAACGCCCGACAAAAGCAGACCAGTTGCCGCTGGCCCAGGCTCAGTGATCCGCCGCGCTCTCCTACATCGGTCTGGAAACCGTCCTTCAGCCGCGCCAGGATGTCGTAGCAACCGAGTTGTCGGGCGGCGTTATAAACCTGCTGATCGGTCGCATCCGGGCGGGTATAGCGGATGTTGTCCATGACGGTGCCGGTGAAGAGGAAATTATTCTGGGAGACAATGCCGGTCTGGCGATGCAGGCTTTGACCATGAATTTTCCGCAGATCATAACCATCCATGAGAATTCGGCCCTGCTGCGGCTGATAAAATCGACAAATCAGGCTGATGACTGTTGATTTGCCGCAACCGGTCTGTCCCACCAGAGCGATGGTTTGTCCGGGCCGGGCTTCAAAATTAATATCATGCAGCACGGGCTTAGCCGGATCATAGCCGAAGGTTACATGCTCAAAGCGCACAGACCCGCGGATTTCCGGAAGCACCAGAGCATCGGGCTCATCGGTGACCTGCGGCTTTTCCGCCAGCAGATTCTGAACACGTTCCGCGCACGCCATGGCCATCATCGTGTCATTGTAAAAATTGCCGAAGTTAATGACCGGCCCCATAAACCAGTCCCAGTAAACATACAGTGCCACGAGCTGCCCCACCTTGAATCGCTGGTTTGGCGGTCCATTGGCCGTATGAAAAACCAGCCAGGCACCAAACAGCAGGATAATGACTTTCCCCAGAAACCCCACGACGCCCAGCAGCGGTTGATAGATGCCGTTGATATAGGCAGCGCGCATGTTATTGGTTGTGTTGGTGGTTTGCAGATCATTAAACACATCCAGATTCTGATTCTGGCGGTTAAAGGCGGTCACCACGCGCATGCCGGAAATATTTTCCGCCAGGTTGGTGCTCACACGCGTGTAGCCTTCGCGCGTCATGCGCCAGGCCACGCCCACTTTCCGGCGGTAGACATTATTCATCAGATAAAGCACCGGCCCCAGCCACAATACCGCCAGCCCCATGCGCCAGTCCATCAGCATGATAATCACGGCGGCGATGAGCATCATGGTCAGGTTGGAAAAAGCGGTATTGATCCCCCAGACAATAAAATTGGACATGGAATCAATATCACTGGTGCCGCGGGTGAGAATGCGCCCAAAACGGGTTTTGTCGTAAAAGTTCATGGAGAGTTCCTGCAAATGCGCGAATACGGCGCGGCGCAGGTTGAAAATTACTTTCTGCCCGATCAGCGTGGTGTAATAGATTCCCAAACGCTGCAGCAGCAGGGCGGCTGTCATGGTTAAAGCCCAGACGGCGATGGTGGATGTGATATTGCAATACGCCAACTCCCGGCGATCCAGATGGGCCAAGGTTGTTGCGGTGCCGGCGTTGAACCGGCCGATCATATTAATAATAATAGATGTAAAGATATTTTGATGTTTACCGGGAATATCGGTATCCACCAGTTGCTGCATATAGCGCGGCGTGATCATTTCCAGCAAATTCACCGCCGTGCCCACAACCGTAGTCAGAATATAGGCATTGCGATAAGGCCGCATCCAACCCAGCACGCCGCGGAGAACCTTGCGGTCGATGGGCTTATGATCCAACTCGGATTCTGAATCGGTGGGTGTAAAAGCTGAGCCGACCCCCGCCGCACTCCGGGACGAAGCGGTGGGTTGGTTGTTGCGGCGGCGCAAAAATGAAAGCAGTGGCTTCATCGTGATCCCTCCGCTGCCACCCGGCGCGCCGTTGAACCAAGCGGGGGCAGGACTCCCGGGCCGCCGCCGACAAGCTGGACTTCCGCAATTTCCCGGTAATGACCCTCTTGCCGCAACAGCACGTCATGTGTGCCGGCCTGTGTAATAGTTCCCTGCTCCAGCACCAGCACCAGATCAGCGGCTTTGACCGTACTTAAGCGGTGGGCAATGATAAAAACGGTGCGGTCGCGCAACACCAGCTCCAGCGCGCGACGGATGAGGTGTTCGGTCTCGGGATCCACGGCAGCCAGGGCGTCATCCAGTATGAGAATGCGCGGGTTGGCGACAATGGCCCGGGCGATGGCGAGGCGTTGTTTCTGTCCGCCGGAAAGTGTCAGCCCGCGTTCACCCAGCACGGTGTCATATTGTTTGGGCATTTCCATGATAAATTCATGGGCTTGCGCCAGGCGCGCCGCCGCTTCCACCTGCTCCAGTGACGCCTGCGGGTCGCCGTAACGGATGTTGTTGACAACGGTATCCGAAAAGAGGAATGTCTCTTGGAATACAAATCCCATGGCCTGCCGCACCGAGCGCAGGGAAACCGACCGAATATCATGGCCGTCCACAAAAATCGCCCCGGCTTGCGGGTCATAAAAACGGGCCAACAGTTGCATCATGGTGGTTTTGCCGGCCCCGGTGGGACCCACCAGCGCGATCACTGAGCCGGGATTAGCCTGGAAACTGATATTGGTTAAGACCGACCTGTCCGGATGATATCCGAAGGTAACACCGGAAAACTCCACCGCTCCCGGCCCCCGCGGTAACTGCGGCAATGCCGCCGCTTCCGCGATACTGGGATAGGCATAAAGAATTTCAAAAAACCTCCGGGCGGAAACCACGGCCATCTGATACTGATTGGCAATCTGGTTAATTTGTTGCAGGCGTGAGAGAATCGCGCCCATCGCTACGCCAAAGACCAGAATATCACCGGCGTGCAGTTTTCCACTGACCGCCAGCATGGCCCCCAGAAAAAACAGCAGCAGATTGGCCCCCGTGGCGATTCCGCGGATAACCGGAATAAAGTTGGCCCACATGCCCACGGTGGTCATCACCTGCGAGAAATAAGTATCCGCGGTGGCATTGTATTTTCCGGTTTCGGTGGTTTCTGTGGCAAAGGCCTTGACCACGTTGACACCGGCGACATTTTCACTGTACACGTTGACCAGTTTATCCCCGGTAGCCATGAGGTCCCGCTGTACCGGCCGCATTTTTTTTCCAAACCGCAGAATGTACACGATCCAGAAAGGCACCGGCAGCAGAGACGCCAAGCCTACCCAGGGGTTGATGGTGGCAATTAAAATATTATAACCAATGGTATAGCCCACAATTTCCGCGATGGAAACCAGTGACAAGTTCACAAAAAACCGGACATTGTGCAGATCCGACAACGCCCGGTTGATTAATTGCCCGCTGGAATGGGCATCATGAAATGAAAAGCCCACCTGCTGAAGCTGATCATACACTGCGGATCGCATGTGAAAGACCATATCCATGCTTAAGCGGGTGTTGGCGATGCTGCGAAAAAAATTACACACACTGGAAAGGGTGATAAACAACGCCAGCATTCCCACCAGAATCAATGCCACGTGCAGTGAACCGTGATGAAATACGCTGCCGTGCGGCTTGTGCACAGCGCCGGCGGCTGATGGATTCAACGCGGTGCCCACGGTGTTAATCACCACGCGCGTAAGATCGACGGCAGATATTTCTAAAAACACTCCCAGGCCCACCAGCAAGCAGGCCAGCACCGCCAGCCATTTCACCGGCCGCACGAATTGGAACATGTGCTTGATGAGTTCAAAATTGCTGAATTCGTTGGGATCGCCGACAGGGCTATTCGGGGGAGGTGACCGTGTCGCGGCGGATGCAAATTCTGATCGGTTATCACCCGGCGAGGGCGCTGCCGGAGGCTTCCCAGCCGGTCGAGGCTGACCTGAATTTGAAGATTGTCTGTCACGCTGCATAAGTGCCACGAATCCGCCGATGAGCCGCCGACCTTGCGCCAACTCGCCCCGTGATTTTTGGCGGCCAAGGGCGGTCTCCGCAAAGAATTGAAGTTACTTCAAACCGCCCCGCTGTGCAAACCTCCGGTGCCAGACTTCCAATGCCAGGAAAACTTGGCTTTCTTCTTTTCGAGAGAGGGATATACTTTACTCGTGGTGACGTTCGGGGTGAGCCTTGCCGGCTGGAAGGCCGTGAATGGTTACCATTTCTTGAATATGATGGGCCGTATGCCGACTTTAATTCTGGTCGTCTTTTCGTTTTGTGCAACATTGTTGCTTACACGCGCTATTAATAATTTTGGATTGTCGACGTGGCGGCGCAGCCGAGCGAAACATTGGACATTGCGCGCGCGATTGCTGTATCCAATCCGTATAACGGCCGGGTTAAGTATGTTGATCCTTCCAGCAGACATCTACCTGCTTGCAAGCTCGCTGCTTCCTTCAGTTCCCGCGTGGGCACCTGCCGGGTCGAGCCTGTTAGCTGCGTTGTTGGGAACGTACTGGCCAAGCCGAGAGATATTCCCCGAAACCACTTTCAGGGAGTGGTTAACTTCCCGGCTGATGATCCTGCTGGGGAGGGTAATACCGTTTGCCCTGTTTTTGTGGGCAACCGTCACGATGCCGGAAAACTTCGGCGCTGAAACGTGGATGATCGCCGGCCTGCTTTTTCTGCTTCTTGCGACATTGCGGCTTGGCGGAACGATACGATTTTTCTCCCTGTTAGGGCTGCTCAAACCGGCTGATAAGCGGCTTGCGGGAATTGCCGCCGATGTCGCCCGGCGCATGAATGTGCAGCCACGTCGCATCTGGATGGTGCCCGGCGCATTTGCCAATGCGTATGCCTTGCCACTTAATCGTGAACTTTTTTTTTCGGAAGGGTTGCTGCGACATCTCTCGGATGCGCAAATCGCCGCTGTGACTGGACATGAATTAGCGCATTTAACCGAGCCGCGCCGCGTGTTGTTCCTGAGACTGATGCAGCCCGTAATCCTTTTTCCGCTGGTTCTCATCCGGCCGCTGATCGCGACCGGCGGAAATGGCCTGATGTGGGCCGGCGGTCTCTTGGCGGTAACGCTGATCGTGCGGACACGTTTTCGGCGGCTAGGGCGGCACATGGAAGTCCGGGCGGATGCGATCGCCTCTGTGAACGAGGGGGAGGAGGCCGCCTACGCGCAGGCCTTGCAGCGCCTCTACGAGGTCAATCAGATGCCTGCGGTGATGTCCGGCCGCCGGCGGATACACCCGAATCTATACGACCGGCTCGCCGCTGCTGGTATCACGCCGGATTTTCCAAAACCCGACCCGCCGCAACGGTACACCCTGATGAGCATTCTTTTATGCCTGAGCCCCTTTGCGATTTCCTTCGCCCTCGCCGTCCGGACTAATAATTCACCACATACCAAAGTGCACGCAGGTGCCGGCGGTGATGTAACATTTCCCGCTCCGCGACTGGGTGCGGGCGGGGTTCAGGACAAATAAAAGAACATGTGTCTCAGTCTCTCTTATGCGCCAGCCGAATTTGCTCTACTATCTACTCTCTCGAAACATCTGCTCTATTTTTCCGCCAGCGGGCGAAAAAATGCTGAGAGGGGATCAGGTGAACAGGGGACCGCAGGAGGGCCTTGGGTCTCGGCGACAGCAATTCTGTTGTCCCCAGCTTTATTTGCTCTCCTGATCTCCTGCTCCAAATTCTGCTCTATTTTTGCCTTTGGCAAAAATGCGCCCGGCGGGAGTCGAACCTGCAACCTTCGGCTTCGGAGGCCGACGCTCTATCCAATTGAGCTACGAGCGCGAATCGTGCTGCGAATATTAACACATTACGCGGCAGGCGTCCAAAGTTTATGTTAACAGTAAGGGCGGTACAATGCAGTATATGCGGAAAATGCAGTATATGCAGTATTGTTCAGAGGTGGGGATTTAGTCCTCGCATCGCGCATTTTTTTGTGGGCACGTTGCTTTTATTTTGTTCGCTTCTTAGCGCCGGAGCCAAGGGCCTGTCCGAGAAATCGCCGGGTTACGATCCCGGCGCGCCGGGACGGTTTTTGGCTCTCGGCGGAGCATCGCGTCAGAGCACCGTGGTGATAACCCGGTGGTTGGTCGGCGGCACTGGATCAACCATCTGATTAGCGTCCGCTGCTCTGCGAGTAGTGACGGTGACGGTTTGCCTCAATACGATGGTACGGCCGCGCCGCAAATGCAATCGCCGATGCCCTGCGATCTGATAAGATGAAAAACTTCGTAAAATTAAAAAATGACATAATAGCGATTTTTTCTAAGCCTTTTACGTATGGATGTCTGATAATAGTTTATTGGATTGCCAATAAGCTTCGGGCGGCATGGAACGCCGCCGCAAGGCGTCAGGAACGCGCGACGGGATTACAACATGACTTCAAGGGCTACGATACTTCAGCGGATGATCGCCGTGACAGCCGGGGGCTTTTTTTTCATTAGCGCGGCTGTGGCAGCGGGCGGGGACCGGGGAAATTATCAATCCGGCGCGTCACGCCCGGGAGATGCGAGCGGCCGCAGTGGAAGTTCCACTGATTTTCCTGCTCCTGGAAAGCCGCAATTAGGTTATACGCAGCGTGTGGCGCTGGCCTGGCAGATCGCATTGGCGGCGAATAATTTTTCACCGGGGATTCTGGATGGCAACTTCGGCCCCCATTCACGCACCGCATTAAAAGAATATGCGGCACGTTTTTTTCCGGGCGTTAATCCTTTTGATCCGCATAATCCAGCGGTATTTAATGCGTTGGGCGTGGATGTGAAAGATGTTATTACGCAATACACCATCACGCAGGATGATGCGGATTCGGTGGGACATTTGTATTGGACCTGGCGGAAAATGGCGGCCGGGACGCGTATGCCTTACGCCTCATTGGAAGATTGCCTGTGCGAAAAATTTCACTGCACGGAAAGCCTGATGCGGGCGCTGAACCCGGATGCGGATCTGGAGAATTTATCAGTGGGGCAGACCTTGAATGTGCCGGACATCCGGCCCTTTCCCGGCTCGAATGATTTTGGCAATCCGGGCGGCCTGCAGGCGGTGATTCAGGAAGATAAGCAGACGTTTCCGGAAGTGAATGTAGCGTATCTGACGGTGAATCTGGCCGAGAAGGCGATTCGGGCCTACAACCGCCGCAATCAGGAGGTGGCGCTATTCTGGTGTTCCATTGCAGCGCATAAGGCGGATTTGCCGACAGAGGACGGCGTGATTAAAGATATCGCCCTTGATCCAAACTACACGTTCCGCCCTTCCATGTACCCTCAGTCGCATATTGATCATCGCTTAATTATTCCGCCCGGCCCGCGCAATCCTGTGGGCATTGTGTGGATGGGGTTGGATTTGCCCGGCGTGGGCATGCACGGCAACCCCGTGCCGCAGCACATCGGCCTGACCGGTTCGCACGGTTGCTTCCGGATGTGCAACTGGGATGCGGTGCATCTGCTGACCATGGTACATATTGGTCTGCCGGTCATTATGATCAATCCGAAAAAGCCCATCCCACTTACCGTGGCCCTGCCCGCAGGCATTAACCCGCCCGGTCTGCCGGAGCAATCCGAATATGCCGACTCGCGCACCGCAACGCTCACAGACGCCGGCCGTTACCAGCGCCAACCTCCATCAAACCGATAGAAATTCATCTATCGTCAGGCCATTATGGAGGTCTCGAAGGATAGAAGCTTCGTATTTATCCGCGTGATCCGCGCAATCCGCGGTCTTTTTTTCCGTCCATTTTGAACTGGTTCCAGCGCGCCGAGATTTTAGCGCGGGTCCCTCTCAAACCCCGCCTCCCCTGCCGCACGACCTCACTGCGTGCCCTAATTTCTTACTGTGACAAGCACCGGGGTCGCCACAGAAAATATGTTTTCACCGGCTGAACCACCGCGATCACAGCGGAGACACAGAAAAAACCGGCGGCCCGCAGGTGCATTGCAACTACGGGCCGCCGGGTGAGTTATTGCGGGAATTGGGCCTGAACCTTTTGGTTTCAGCCCGCTTTTTTGTGGGCGTAATAGGCGGGCATCGGGCTGCCAAGTTTTTTCCACTGGGCGATGACTGCTTCGGCCTTGCCGGCGCTATTAAGTACATGGAGCTTGCGCTGCACCATGGAAATAATGGCGTCGCGTGCCGGGCCGAGGTAATTGCGCGGATCAAATTCCGCCGGCTTGGTGGCAAAGACTTCGCGAATCTTCGCCGTCATGGCGAGGCGTAGATCGGTGTCGATGTTCACTTTGCATACGCCATATTTGCGCACCGCCATGGAGATTTGATCTTCCGGAACGCCTTTGGCGTTGGGCATAGCGCCGCCGTACTTGTTGACCAGATCAATAAATTCCTGTGGCACACTGCTGCTGCCGTGCATGACCAGCGGAATTCCCGGGCAGGTTTTCATGATTTGTTCGATGCGGTCAAACGCCAACTTGGCTTCATGTTTGAATTTGAACGCCCCGTGGCTGGTGCCAATGGCGACGGCCAGGGAATCCAAGCCGGTTCTTTTGCAGAAATCGGCGGCCTGCTGCGGATCGGTGAGGAACTTTTCCACATTTTTTTCATATTCGTGGGCATCCATGCCGACCACATCTTCTTCAATACCGCCGAGCATTCCGAGTTCAGCCTCAACCACGACCCCGGCGGCGTGGGAAACTTTGACGGCTTCCGCGGTGAGTTTCACGTTTTCCTCATACCCATGGTGGCTGCCGTCAATCATGACGCTGGTGTAGCCGTCGTTGATGCAGGTTTTAATCAAATCAATGGTGTCGCCATGATCGCAGTGGATACACACCGGAACTTCCGGATGATCTTCCACAGCGGCGTCGATGATATGTCTGAGGTAGCGGATGTTGGCATATTTGCGTGCCCCCTTGGAAATCTGGAGGATGCAGGGGCTTTTTTCTTTGGCGCAGGCTTCGATAATAGATTGTGCTAATTCCATATTGTTGACGTTGAACGCGCCGATGGCAAAGCCGCCGTCATAAGCGAGATCAAACATGGGTTTGGTGGACATCAATGGCATGGTTTATTACTCCTGTATTGCTTGATACTACAATTCCAAAACACACTCCAAGCCCAATATTGTAGAGAAATCTGTTCGCGCTGACTAGTGGCAAACGGGGGCGGCGTTTTTCGGGGGCGTGACGGAGTGACTTTCCATCCGTTTTTTCTTTGCTTTTCACGCCTGAACATAGTACAAATATGTTGATGGTTTGCCCGGCACGAGATTTATTCTCGTGATCAAATTCCCGGGCGGCGGTTAAATTGACAACGCACGTAAGCAGTTCGCAACGAATAGGGGTAGAAATGTGAAGAAATTCACGCCCATTTTAATCAGAATATCACGCAGCGGGCGGTGGGGTGCCGCATGGAGTCGGCCTGCCCCCCTTTCGACCTGATCTGGACAAGGAGCCGGACATGAAGCCTCCGGAGAAAAAACAACAGATTGTCATGATGTGCCCGTCATGCGCGGGAGCATTGGATCATACGCATATCAAAAAGCCCTTTTTGCCATTTCTTTTTAAGCCCCCCAAAATCCGTTGTCCGCATTGCAGCCGCCATAGCGAATACAAAGAAACCAACATCATGGCCGAGTCTTATCAGCATTGGCAGGAACAGTTGCGACATCAGGTGGAGGCATCGTTAAGCTATTTGCCGACCATGACGCGGGAAGAATGTTTTGCGGTGCTGAACCCGAAGCATTTTGATGATAACATTCATCATGCCCATCAACTGCGGGACATGGAAAAATATATTGCGCAAGTGTTCAAACCAGTCTTGCGCGACCGGGCGCTGGGCCATGGGGATTGCGAATTGCTGCTGACTCCGTTTCAACACCACGGGGTCGCGAAAGCCCTGAATATTTATGGCCACTGCGGCCACGAACATAACACCGAGGCGTGGACCCTGCTGATTACCCGTTTGGGCAACAAGGAATTTTTAACCTGCTTGACCGCCAGTAGCCCAACTGTGGATATCGGTTCCATTTTGGACACGCAAGGTGCCGTGTCGATTTGGCCGACATCGCGTGCGGCAACGGCGCCGTGAGGCAAGGCGTCAGTAATGGCAGAAAGTTCAGTAGGAGCAGTATATTCAGTATGTGCGGCGATCAGCAAAGGCCACGAAGCGCTGAAATGGGGCACCTGCATCTGTTAAACAAAATAGCAGCGCCTCCAAAACCTTCCAACTCCCAACTCCTGACTTCTAACTCCTTCCACCGCCGCGTCGCGCGCTATTGCGCGACGGAGGCAGCGTTATTGAATGCAGTCAGCGACTCTGCGCCCGGGCGTACCGTGTGCTGGGGTGATAATACCAGCAGGGTTCTCTGGCCGCGCAGGAGCAGGTTTCTTCGCATAAGCTGTAAGCGCCGCATTAAACGTGGATTTTTTGGCACATTACCGCCCAGCCATTGGGTAGTATTCCACGCCGGCATGGAAAAGGCATCCAGCACAGCAAGCGTGCGGATGGTCACGCCCGGCTCATGCGGCACCAGCGGCCACAATTGGGTGGTGGGAATGAGAAAGGCAACCTGCTGATGCTTTTCCCACGCACTTTGCATCAGGTGCAGTTCGATGCCGTGAAGCTGCGCCAGGGGTTTGGCTTCCCATTGGCCACCGGCGGTCTTCCGCCCCAGCAGACGGGCGTAGAGGTCCGCGCGGGCCTGCTGGAAGGGAATGGGGCCGGAATGAGTTGCGACATGATTAAATTGCTGAAAAGCCTGCGGTGAAAAAATGGAGGCGGAATAGAGTTTGTATCCACCCATGCTATTGAGATAATTACACATTTGCTCATCTGCAAAAACCACGCTGCCGGGTTTTAGCTGTTGCCTTAGCGCCTGCCGCGCCGCGATGAGTTGCAGCTTCTGACCCTTGGCATTGAGCAGTTGGGGCGTGATGGTATAGGCGCTGTAACCGGTGCTGACTGACGTCAGCACGCCCACCACCAGTGCGCGGGATGCGGCATTGGGGCCGGCGGCCCGGGACAAAAACCAGAGCGCCACCATGATCAGGGCGGGAAAAATATCCAGAAAAAACCGCAGATAACCGGTTGTGAAATCATTGGTCGGTGCCCAGTAATAAAAAAGGTAAACCACCGCACTGGGAATAACCCATAATCCAACCGCCAGCGCCAACTTCCGACGACTCCAGAACAGACGGATCAGCCCCGCCATGGCCAGCGGAAAAAGCAGGAATAATCCAAGGTTCTCCATCTGTTCCAGCAGGCTTTGCCAGTTGCCCTGGCGCGGTATCACGCCCGTGGGGTTGCCGATGAAATAATGCCAGGCAAAACCGGTCTGCTCTTTACAGAACCAGTAACCCGTGCGCCAGGGCGCGCCGAAAGATGCCCAGTTAACCAATGCCAGAATCCCCACGGGCACAGCAAACGCCAGCAGCACGGTCAGGCCCTGCCGCCAGGAACGTCGGCGCTCCTGAACTGCCATGACGATCACCGCCAGCAGAGGCAGGCACCAGAGAAATTCTGTATATCGAATGCTACAGCAGAACCCCAGAGCCGCGCCGGCAATAATGCCGCGCCAGGTGCCGCCTTTGCGCCACCAGCTTAAAAGAGCCCAGAATCCCAGCACGGTAAAGCCCAGGGCTGCGCCATGCGAGTTGGCATCATCAGCATACGTGAGCGTAACAGGATTCAGCCCCAGCCAGATCACGCCGATCAATGCCATGAACGGATCGAGAAGTGATCGGAAAAGTAAATAGGCAAAAAATAGAGCCATAACCGTGCAGATCGGATCGACAAGGTACATTGCCGACGGGCGGTAGATCATGCGGGCGATCGCGCCGAGAAACCCCACGCCGGGCGGATATTTGGCAAAAATTTTGCCGTCCGGCGTAAGCACCATCATGCGGCCGGCAAATTGCAGCGGATTGTGCGGCCGAAAATAGAGCCGCCCGTGCTGGCTTAAAAGCCGCGCTGTAACCATGTAACCATTCTGATCCACCCCCGGATGCGCAGGCTCATAAAAGCTATGCAGCAGCAGAGCGTACAGGATCAGAAAAACCGTCAGGAGAAATCCCGCAACAAGTGATCGCCTTTCCGGCAGCGATTTGCCGGGAAAAGCTGCATCCTGGCTGCTTTCCAAATTGTGATTATTGTTAGCCGATGCAGCAGTCAACGTCTGAACTCCATGGAGGATGGACACGCTGTTGGTATAACGCAGAACAATATCGAAGGTTGCGGTCAACTGTTAGCGGACATGTGTTGACGTAACACGGGCCGCAGACCATACTCCGCGCCTTGCTTGAGTGCTGAATAGGCGGACGCATGGCGTTGTTACCGGGTAAAGTATCGCTGCTGGACGTTTCATCAGGAAGAGACCTGTCCGCAAAAATAGTCGAATTGACGCCCGGGCTTGCGCGGGCCCGAATTGATCGCGTCTGGTGGAATGATCTCGACGCAACATCGACGAAAAACTGTCCGGAAGACCGAGATTGGAAGTGGGCGGACATTGCCGCACAAGCTCAGGGCTGCCGAGATTTTATTTGCGTTGGGGTGAGTGTGGCGGATACTGACGAGATTTGCGGTGCCATGCTTTACCAGGTTGGCGCTGCGTCATTCTTTAACCCTGCTAACCTCGCCATTGAGGTTCTGCTCTTGGCTACGAAACCAACGAGCCGCGGGCTGCTCTTGGCGAACCTGGGTTATCGGGGTGTTGGGTCTGCGCTGCTCCTGCAGGCCGTCGCCCACAGCTATGGTCTCGGCCTGAAGGGCCGCACAGTGCTGAGGTCAATCCCCGCGGAAGCGACAATTCAATTCTACAAGAAACGTGGATTTGATTCGCATTCCACGGAGCCGGACGGTAAAATCAAGATGGAGTTGAAGCCAGAGCATGCCCAAAGTTGGCTGCGAAATAAAGGGTTGGCTTTATGAAAACGCATATGACCTTATCTAAGCAGGAACAAGAACCTTATTCCATCGGTGATTCCAAGGTAGTTGCACAGTTCCTGGAATCTTTGCCGAGGAAATCGCCATTTCCCGGCGATCCGTTGGCAAACCACATTCACCAACTTCTGGAGTTGCACCCTGCCGTTAAGCTGAAATTCAGAGGCGTTAAGCTGGCCGATCTGGATTCCCCAACCAAGCAGAGCTTGCTGGACGATATCAACGCTGTTCTGGGAATTCGGCCGCTGACGGGCCGATAGCTGCCATGATGGATTTGTTAGACGCCTTATTCATCTCGAAGGAAAACTTTCCAAAAGGGCCTGAGGCGGTTGCCGCCCGCCTTGGTGTCGAAGTTTGCTTTAAACCGCTAGCTGGCTGCGCCGGCTGGTGTATCCAAAATAACAACATTATCCGGATCACTATCAATAACACGATGCCATCCGTGCGCCAACGTTTTACGCTTGCCCACGAATTAGCTCATCTGCTTTTAGGAAGCAAGTCCGAAGTGCGCTCTGATGCCGAGTACTTCGGGTCGAACCACAGTGAGGAAAAAGCCGCGGACCGTGTGGCGGCGGAAATGTTGTTACCCAAGGAAGAGATTCAGCGGATTGCCGGCGCACCGCCCGTGGATGCTGCAACTATCCGAAAACTTGCCAAGAAAGCAAATGTTTCACCGGTAATGGTGGCGTGTCGTATTACCGAATTGGCGCAACCGCTCGGCCTTGTGAATGCCGCCGTCGTGAGCTTTAAGGGAGATAAAATCGCATGGATATGGTCGAAGGCTCTGACGGTACCAAGTGAAAAGGCCCGAACGCTGCTGAGGCGTACGCGCGAGGCTTCTGGGGGGACGTTTCATTTATCCAGCGGGGCCGGCGAGACAATTTTTGCGTCGGCCATTGACTCGCCCATCCAGACTTGCCTCTTCATTCAGGTGTTGCCAGTGTCCACTGACAATGCCCAAGGTCGTGGCCAGATTCTTATAGAGCTTGGAAAATGGCTCTTCGAGGGTAATGCGTCATTCCGAGGGCAGGTCAATGGCTGTCTGAGCAGCTTTAAGGCAACTGCCGGGAATGAAGATATAGATAATGCCTTGCGGCTCTTCAACGAAAAATATATTGGTCGATGGACCGGTGCCACTGGAGACCGAATGCGCGACCCACGCGGTCAGAAGTATCTGCGGCTACGGCTTGAGGAATGGACTCGGCGAGGAAGATAGGCGGTCCCCTCGCCGCGCAAACGGGACAGTCTGGACCCGTTCCAATTCCGGCGGCTGCTTGGACAAGCTGCCAGCCGTGGCCGTTTCATCCGTGCCACGCGTAGGCCGCCAAAATGCGCGCCGAAAGCCGCCTGAATCGGCATCGCTTCTATCTAATGGTCCAGAATCGGGGGCGTGGCAATATTGCCGCGCAATACAGACGCGGACGGATATTTGCATGTTGCATTCCCGAGGCTGCAATGTTATCATCTGTCTATCCGGATGAAAGGATGGATACGAATGCACATTGCTGATATTCTAGCCCGTGACACAACCACGTTTTCGTTCGAGTTCTTCCCGCCGAAAAGTGATGCGACGGCCCAGACGCTTTTTGAGCACATCACCCGTCTGGAATCGCTGAAGCCTTCATTTGTGTCCGTCACGTATGGTGCCGGCGGCTCCACGCGCGACCGCACCCACGCGCTGGTGATGCGGATCAAGCAGGAAACAACACTGGATCCGGTGCCGCATTTGACGTGTGTGTGCCATAAGCAAGCGGATATCAGCGCGATTCTTCAGCGTTACGCCGCGGCGGGGGTTAGCAATATTCTGGCCCTGGGCGGTGATGCCCCGCGCGATGTGGCGGGTTATGATCGTGCGGAGGATGATTTTCATCATGCGTCGGACCTGGTGGGCTTTATCCAGGCGTTTAATCAAAGCGGAACGCACGCCGATAAGCGGGGGCTGGGCATTGGCGTGGCGGGTTTTCCCGAGGGGCATCCCTCAACGCCCAATCGCCTGCAGGAAATGGATTATCTGAAAGCCAAAGTGGATGCCGGGGCGGATTATATCGTCACGCAGTTATTCTTTGACAACCATGATTTTTTCGATTTTCAGGAACGGTGTGAACTGGCCGGCATACGCATTCCAATTATCGCGGGCATTATGCCCATTACGAGCCTGAATTCCATGAAGCGCATGGCGGAAACCGCGCTGGGTGCCCATTACCCCGCCAAGCTAATCCGATCCGTCAATCGCTGTAATGGTGATCCTGACGCGGTGCGCCGCGTGGGGGTATTATGGGCTACCGAGCAATGCCGGGGGCTGCTGGATCAGCAGGTGCGGGGAATCCATTTTTACACGCTAAATAATTCCGAAGCCACACTGGAAATCTACCGCAACCTCGGAGCACGCGACAGCAGTAATCTGCGGTGAGGCGGTGACTTGGGTTATGGGTTACGGGTGTGTTACAGATTACAGGTTACAGTGGGTTACACGATTCAGGAAAAGACGCAGCGCGGCCCAGCAAGATTTGAGCGAAGCGCTTCCAAAGCATTCTAACTCCTAACTCCCAACTCCTAAATTCTAACCCAGGTATATTGAACCGCACGGCGTATGCTTCTATTATGACATACGTTGATTATGCCCTGATATCTGCGGGCAGGGGATTTTGGCTGCGGGAGGAATTGTGTCATGACCCGGAATTTTAAGCGGCGGATTTATTGCGATAATGCCGCCACGAGTTTTCCCAAGCCGCCTCAAGTACTTCAGGCGATGGTTCATTACGCCCAGAATATTGGGGCTTCCGCCGGGCGCGGGGCGTATGCCGAGGCCCGACAATCGGCTGAAGTCATTCGCACGTGCCGGCAGCGGCTTAACAAGCTTTTCAACGGCGAAAATCCTGATCATTTTATTTTCACGCTGAATTGTTCGGACGCTTTGAATATGGTAATTCATGGGTTGCTGAAACCTGGGGATCATGCCATCTGCTGTGCCATGGATCATAACAGCATTCTTCGCCCGCTGAATGAATTAACCGCGCGTGGAATTATTTCCCATACGCGGGTAGCCGCGGAAGCCGGTACGGGATTAGTAGATTCCGCCGCTATTTGCGCAGCTGTCACTCCGCGCACGCGGCTTATTGCTCTGGGGCATGGCAGTAATGTTACTGGCACCGTGCAACATATCCGGGAAATCGGCAGGCTCGCGCGGGCCGCCGGGGTGCCTTTGCTGGTGGATGCCGCTCAGACTGCGGGTCATCTTCCGATTGATGTTCAAGCGGATGGCATTGATTTTCTGGCATTCCCCGGTCACAAAGGGTTACTGGGGCCGCTGGGCACGGGGGTATTGTATATCCGGCCCGGATTGGAAAAACAGTTAATCACGGTCCGTGAAGGGGGAACGGGTTCTGTAAGTGACCGCGATACGCAGCCGGAGTTCATGCCCGACCGCTTTGAAACCGGATCACACAATGCTCCGGGTATTGCCGGTCTTTCCGAGGGTGTGCAATGGATTTTAGATCAGGGCATTGAGGCTGTGGCAGCGCATCAACGCGCCTTGTGTGAGGCATTCATCGCCGCCGTTACCGCAGTGCGGGGCTTGGAATATTTTGGTCCGCAAAGTTCTGCGGATCGTGTGGGGGTTTTCAGCGTGCGAATTACTGGCATGGATCCGCTGGAACTCGCTGACGAACTGGAACAGGATTTCGGCATTCTCACGCGCCCTGGTTTGCATTGCGCCCCGGCGGCCCATCAAACCATCGGCACGGATCAAAGCGTTTCTCCCGGCGGCATGGCCGGTACCACGCGCTTAAGCTTCGGAGCCTTTAACACCCTGGAGCAAATTCAAATCGTAACCGCTGCCCTTACCACAATAGCCACTCGACAAGCCAGTCAGCCAAACGCACCGGATTGTCATCCGGTGCTCGCGGGGCGCGTCGTGTAATAGAGCACCGTGGTGATAACCCGGTGGTCAGTCCGCGACACGGAGTCAACCACCGGATTATCATCCGGTGCTCCCGGAGCGCACGGTGTTCAAGAAAAAAGGTACCTGACACCTTTGTTTTGATCAGTTTATCCGCGTGATCAGCGAAATCCGCGGTTTCTGTTCGGACGGTTGTGGTGTACGTGCCGCCGAGGCATGTGAGCAAATAAAGGTACCTGACACCTTTTTCCGTGGCCCGGAGCGCACGGTGTTGAAGAAAAAAGGTACCTGACACCTTTTTTTTCACACCTTTTTTTTCATGGTGGTAGCCCGGCGGTCGGTTGGATTAAAAGCTTACCGCAACGCCGGCCATGACGGTTTGGGCGAATTGGCGGTGATCGCCGACTTGGGTTTCATAGTTTACAAATAGTGATATCTGCTGGTTGATGTATCCGCTGGCACCCAAGCCCAGTAAGGCTGAATCGCGTGATGGGCCGGCGGTGTTATAGATAAAGTTGCCACCACCAAGTTGGGTGAAGCTGGCGTTGATGTCTCTTGAGGAATTAAGGAACTCATGCTGCCAGAAGGCGTTGAAGTTGATGCTGATGGGTAGTGGATTGTTTTCTGGAGCAAAGCTGTACAAAGCCTGCATACCCAGTAAAGACCGTAGTGAATCAGCATGTTGCTTGGCAACCGTTAGATCAAAGGGACTGCCGGTTTCATGGTAGCCGGACATATTGATTTGTGTAAAGCCTGCACCCACGGCCGGGCCGGCTTGGAATCCTCGGGCTAAGGGCAGGTAATAACCTACCAGAGCATTGGCATCATATTCATTGGAATCTGGTTCACCGGTAGCAATGCTGCTGGAGCCAGGCATATTCACGTTGCGGTTAATCTGGTAGCTGTTGTAGGTATAGGACATTAAGCCATCGGCATAGAAGCCACC
>JAKBCC010000162.1 GCA_021808105.1 Planctomycetota bacterium | reverse complement strand
GCCGGGACGATTTTCGGCCTCTTGGGGGGAGCATCGCGTCATAAAACACCGTGGTGATAGCCCGGTGGTTGGTTGGCGGCACGGGATCAACCACCGGATTAATCATCCGGTGCTCGGCAAGCCATGGCTCGGACAGGCTCCCGGTCGCCGGCTTGCGATGGCGGGAGATTCCTGTCGGAGATTCCTGTTGGGTTCAAAACTTTGGGCGGGGGCATTAGAATGCTATGGAGTTTGCCGGGTGTGCCAAGGAGTTGACGTTGAGTTTAAATCCGCGAGATTTTGCCGTACCGTCATTGGATGATTTTAAAAAGCTTGCCAGCCCGGGTGCGATTGTACCGGTATATGTACCGATGGCCGGGGATTATCTTACGCCGGTATCGGCGTATCAGCGCTTGCGCGGCACATCGGAATATTCGTTTCTGCTGGAGTCGGTGGTAGCTGGCGAACTCGTCGCTCGGTATTCGTTTCTGGGGGCCGCCCCGGCAACGGTGTTTGAAGCGCGCGGTGACAAGATCACGGTTTCACAGCACCCCCGCACGCCGCGTGAAGTGAACAAGGTTTCACAATCATCCGACCCACTGGCTGAATTGGAAAAACTGTTAGGCACGGCCCAGGCGGTGCGCTTGCCCGGGCTGCCGGCATTTACCGGCGGTGCGGTGGGATATGCGGGTTATGATACCGTGCGGTATCTGGAGCCGGAAAAACTGGCTTCCCCTCCGCCCAACACGCGGCACCTGCCGGATATTATTTTTGGTCTTTATGATGACGTGATTATTTTCGATCATGTAAAAAAGACGATTCTTGCGGTGGCCAATGTCCGTATTGATCATTCCGACATAGATGGTTTGTACCAGGGTGCCCTGGCACGCATTACGGGGATGATTCAATCCCTGCATGCGCCGGCGGCGATGCACCTGGGCATGTTGAAGCTCAACGCGGAAGTTACGCTGCGGTATGAAAGCAATTTTTCGGCATCCGGATTTCACAAGGCGGTTGAAGCCGCGAAGGAATACATCAAGGCCGGTGACATATTTCAAGTGGTCTTATCACAATGCCTGAATATGGAAACCAAGGCTGATCCGTTTGATATTTACCGTGCGTTGCGTGTGATAAATCCGTCGCCATTTATGTTTTACCTAAACAGTCCGAGCTGTATTCTGGTGGGTTCATCGCCGGAAATCATGTGCCGGGTCGAGGATGGGGTTATTACCAGCCGGCCACTGGCGGGCACACGCCCGCGCGGCAAAACTCCGGAACAGGATGCCGCTCTGGAAGCGGAACTGCTGGCCGACCCCAAGGAACGCGCCGAACACGTGATGCTGGTGGATTTGGGGCGCAATGATGTGGGGCGCGTATCGGTTCCGGGATCGGTCAAAATCAGCGATGCCATGACCGTAGAGCGTTACAGCCACGTCATGCACATCACCACCAATGTCACCGGCCGACTGGCGGAAGGCAAAACCTGCTTTGACGCTCTGCGTAATACGTTACCGGTGGGCACGGTCAGCGGCGCACCGAAAATTCGGGCCATGCAGATTATCGACGAACTTGAGCCAACGCGGCGCGGCCCTTATGCGGGCGCGGTCGGGTATATTGATTACGCCAGAAACATGGACACATGTATTGCATTACGCACTATGGTTATTACACCCATGGCGCATGATCCCGCTTTGCACCGTGTCTACGTGCAGGCCGGGGCGGGCCTGGTAGCCGATTCGGTCCCGGCAAGCGAATATCAGGAATCATTAAATAAGGCGGCGGCGTTGCTGAAGGCGGTAGCAATGGCGGAAGCAGGCCTGGGGTGAGAGGACGAGGTGACGAGGTGACAGGTTACAGGGGACGGGGGACAGATGACACCAATGAGTAATGAATAGAAGCGGCGAGCCGGTGGGTTTATCCCACCGGGAATGTTAGTCCGCCGGGTTATCCTGCCGAGCATGGTAGTAGCGCCCCCGGAAAATGCCAGATGCTGACTGCGAAATGCCGGATGCCGGCGGAGGCGCGGTGAATATTTTTGAATTCCGGTATGATGATGGGCTTGGCAGGCTCCTAAGTTGAACGGAAAAAGCCGAAAGGAAATGTGTGAAATTTAAGCGTACTGATTATTGTGGAACATTGAGAAAAGCCGATCTGTCACGACAGGTTGTCGTGGCGGGATGGGTGCAGGCTTACCGCGATCATGGCGGCGTGGTATTCGTGGATCTGCGTGATCGCACGGGAATTATCCAAATTGTATTCAGGCCGGAGTTGGCGGACATTTATGCATTGGGTCGGCAGTTGCGCCATGAGGACGTTATTCTGATCAAAGGGCAGGTACTGGCAAGAGCGGCGCAGGCCGTGAATCCGAAAATCCCCACTGGTGAAGTTGAAATCACTGTGGAAGATATGGAAGTGGCAAATAAAGCGGACACCGCCCCATTTTCGCCCGCACAGCATGATCCGGTAAATGAAGATACGCGTCTGAAATACCGCTATCTGGATCTGCGCAGACCCGATATGGCCCAGGCGATGGTGATCCGGCACCGCGTAACAAAAATAATGCGCGATTATTGTGATGAGCACGGCTTTCTGGAAATTGAAACGCCGATGCTTTACAAGAGCACGCCGGAAGGTGCGCGGGAATTTCTTGTGCCATCCCGGCTGCATCCCGGCGAATTTTACGCCTTGCCGCAGAGTCCGCAGTTATTCAAGCAAGTGCTGATGGTTGCCGGAATGGATCGGTACATGCAGATCGCCCGGTGTTTTCGGGATGAGGATTTGCGCATGGATCGGCAGCCGGAGTTCACGCAGCTTGATCTGGAGATGAGCTTCGTAGATCGGGAAGATGTTATTGACCTGATTACCGGATTGCTGGTGCGGTTATGGAAACAAATCCTGGATGTGGATTTGCCCGCGACATTTCCGCGTATGCCCTGGCGGGAGGCGATGGACCGCTTTGGCATTGACCGCCCCGACACGCGCTACGGCATGGAATTAAAAGACATCAGCGATATGGTGGGGCAAACGGACTTCGCCGTATTTAAGGATGCGGTAGCGGTCGGTGGCTGCGTGAAGTTGATCGCTGTTCCCGGCGGCGCATCGCTGTCACGTAAGCAACTGGATCAACTGACTGAAGATGCCAAAAAGCTGGGGGCAAAAGGCCTGGCGTGGATCAAGCTTGGTGGTGACGCGGGGGCTGGAAATATGGGCGGCCCGATTGCCAAATTCATTCCCGCCCCGGCGCAGCAGATTATTCGGCAGCGCTCCGGGGCCAATGACGGGGATATTCTGCTGGCAGTGGCAGATAAAATTGAAACGGCTTGGAAAGTTCTGGGCGAATTAAGACAATCACTGGCTCGGCAACTCAAACTGATTCCGGAAAATCGTTTTGATTTCCTATGGGTGGTGGATTTCCCGAGCTTTGAACATGACCCGGCGGCCAACCGCTTCATCGCCCGGCATCATCCCTTTACCGCCCCACTGGATGAAGATGTGGCCCTGCTGGAAGCCCAACCGCTGGAGGTACGTGCCAAAGCCTACGACATTGTCCTTAACGGCATAGAAATCGGTGGTGGATCGATCCGTATCCATCAGCGCGATGTGCAATCCAAAATCTTTTCGCTGCTGGGCATTTCACCGGAACAGGCACAGAAAAAATTCGCCTTCCTGCTGGATGCTTTGCGGTTTGGCGCTCCGCCGCACGGCGGCATAGCACTGGGATTGGATCGCCTGTTAATGCTGATGCTCAATCGACAAAGCATCCGTGAAGTTATCGCCTTTCCGAAAACCCAAAGCGGTACCGATATGATGACCGAAGCGCCATCCGCCGTGGACCCGCGGCAACTCACGGAGTTATCCGTTGCGGTGTTACGACCTATGGCCACTGCACCGGCAAAAGCCTGAAGATCAGAGTTCAGTAATGCGGTTCTGCGGAACTCGTTAAGCATGAGGCTAACACGTTGAATTTCAAAATTTACGGCTGTGCGCTCGATAACCTTATGACAAGGCTTTAAGATACCTGACAGGCTGCGGAGTAATAAGGTAGTTAAAGTGAGGGCCGAATGCGGCTTTAGAAAAGCCATTACCCGATTGGATTTATCAGCATGATTGATCGCGTGAGAACCAAAACTGTCATCACCATGGGTCCGGCCTGCGCCAGTGCTGAAATTTTCAGCCAACTGGTTCAAACCGGCGTTTCGGTGGTGCGCCTTAATTTTTCCCATGGTGATTTAGCGCAGCGAGAGCAATTTTTGGCTGTGGCCCGCAGCGGCTCAAATCATCCGCCGCTGGCCATCATGGGAGATTTGTGCGGCCCGAAAATACGCCTGGGCAAAGTTATTGATGGGGGCATGATCGTTGCTAAGGGCGATGTGATTACCATTCAGCGTGAGCCGCGGCTGGGGCAGAATAATCTATTGTCCTCTAATTATGCCTGCCTGGTTGACGATGTGCAGGTGGGGCAGTCGATTCTCATTGACGACGGCTGTATCCGCGCCACGGTCATTGAGAAGGCCCCGGATATTGTCCGCTGCAAAATCATGGTTGGCGGTAAAATTCAATCCAACAAGGGCATTAATCTGCCGCAAACCCGGCTTTCCATTCCCAGCGTGACGGATAAAGACTGGCGCGATATTGACTGGGCGATTGAACATCAACTGGATTATCTGGCATTGTCATTTGTCCGCAGTGCCGATGACGTGCAAAGTGTTCGGCGGTATCTGGAAGGCCGAAAATCAGATATTGATCTGGTGGCAAAAATTGAAATGCCGCAGGCCATTGATGATCTTTCCGCCATTCTGGATTGTTCCGATGCCGTGCTGGTAGCCCGCGGCGATATGGGCGTCGAGATGGAACTGACTGCCGTGCCGCTGCTACAGAAAAAAATTGTCGATGCCGCCCATGAAGCGGGTAAACCGGTTATTGTCGCAACACAAATGCTGCAATCCATGGTCGACAACCCCACGCCCACGCGCGCCGAAGTATCGGATGTGGCCAACGCAATCTTAGATGGCGCGGATGCGGTGATGCTTTCGGGCGAAACGGCCGTTGGGAAATATCCGCTTGAGGCCGTGCAGACGCTGCGGGATATTGCGGACAAAACCGAACGCTATATTGTGGAGAAGGGCATTCGCACTGAGCCGCCAAAATTGCTGCAAATCAGCCACCATCGCACGGCCGCTATTGCACACGGAGCCATGGCTATTGCACGCGATATTAATGCCCGCATGGTGGTGGTATGGTCGCAGGCCGGCGGATCGGCGCGTTATTTATCAAAAAACCGCTTTCCTATCCCCATTGTCGCGTTGTCAACGGATGCGGCGGCGGTGCGACGCATGGCGATGTATTATGGTGTTACTGCGGTGCACGCGGCGATTCCGAAGCACTTTGACGATCTGCCCGCGATGGTGGATGATCTGTTGCAACGTGAGCATTGGGCGCAGTCGGGTGATCGCGTGGTGATTGCCGCAGGCGCGCCGATTGGAACCGCCGGTGCCACCAACAGCTTGAGCGTGTATACCGTCGGCGAACACGCCCGCATCAGCGGTGAAAGGCAATGAAGAAAAACGCCATGACATATTCCACCGAAACCGGCGTAACAGCAGTGCCTCCATCGGCGAGCAGGCTTGGCAAATTACATTTGGCTCGCGCTGTAACCCTTCCTGCACTGATGATCTGCCTGGCGGTGACGCTTTCCGGATGCGGTGTAATTCTGCATCACTATCCGCAACCCAATGTGGGATGGCACAGCAAAAATTATTCCACAGTGTTTGGCGTGTTAAGCCAGCATGATAGTCGCGGGATTTCCTGGACCATTCGCTATTCATCAGTTTATGCCGGCGACACCTATGGCGGAAAATTCGCGTTAACTCCCACTTCCGCACTCGTAGGATATCTTCCGGGCAATACCGTTGAAATCCATGGCCGGCCCGAACCCAAAGTCCTCAATAAAGCCGGCACCGGCACACTGTATCACGTTACAAGCATCCGCCTGTGGCTGGGCAAAGGCCACCCGAGTTATCTAACCCGGTAACCGTGCGGCCGCGCATTTCACCCGTATTTCAAATATTATATTTATTAATACGAATATCTATTGGATTTTGTTGCTTTGGTGTAAAGTATCGTGTAAAGTTATTTACTATAGCGGACAGGATATGGTATCGCATTGGTTAGCTATCACTTGGGCATGCGGCCAGGAAGTAAAAATGGCACCACTCAAAAAGCAGTCTGTGAAACTCCCCCGCTCGCCACTAATTTTTGTTCTGGCACAAGTCAGATTTAGCCCTGTATTAAAAATGGAGTCCTACGTTCCGGATATCCAGGAGTATATGCGGCATCATGAGTTTCCGAAATACAGAGTCGAAACTATTCAGAATATCATGATCGGAACGGAGACAAAAACCGAGGTAACCAAACGCTGGATATTCGACGACACGGACAGTTGCAGGCAAGTGATCCTGACGACCGACGCGCTCACGTTTCAAACAACCGCCTACGATACCTTTGATGGGTTTGTCTCGAACTTCACAGCGGTTACGCAGCCTCTGGCTGATTACGCCGAGGTCGAAAGTATTGAGCAAATCGGTCTGCGCTATGTTGATTTGCTGACCCCGATTGACGGGATCAGCACCGGAGAATTATTGCGGCCGGGACTTCGCGGTGTGTCGGCCGCATCGCTGGAGAGCCAGAATACGGTTTTCAGCTTCGCCTCGCAGGCTCAGACGCCGGCGGGCGTTCTTACGGTGCGATCGATTCAATTGATGAACATTGCGTCGCTTTTACCGCCCGACCTGGGGGAAGTTTCCATGGCCTTTCCAGAATGGGCATTGAAAGCTCAGGACACTCGTGTGCTCGATTTCGACCATATTTCCCGGACGAATCTCTCTTTTTCCGGTGCCGGATTATCGCAGGAACTCGGGGAGTTGCATAAATATACGGATGTGGCGTTTCGATCTTTTGTCACTGAGGAAGCTTTTCAGGCATGGAGTGCACCCGGATGAGTTACCAACCAACACATATTGATATGGTTGAAAATACCGTTTCACAGTTCGGCATTCAACACCTGTCGGCGCTGGGAGAACGGCAAATGGATATGGTACAAAAGACGGTGCCAGAGCCGACCAGTTTTCGACCGGGGTATGAGTTTACAGCAAAGGGGCGATTGCGTGTTGGCGACGGCGTAGTGGGAGGCGGTTTATGCACGGTACTTCTGGTTGGTACCGGCTCACTTCCCGGGAATCGTTCTGGATCGCTTAGCAATCAGCCTGCGGGAGGGGCCGCCGCTGGGGCGCACGGAGAATCATCTTCCGCGGTAACATTTGGCGATTGCTCCCATTGTATCGCCACCATTCGCACGGCATTTCCATTGCAGATTTCGCAAATTGCCGAAATTCTTGGCGTCAGCCGGCCCACAATTTATGCATGGATCAGCGAGGGGCAGCGGCCGCAACCGCGTTGTCAGGCAAGATTAAATCAAGTGTACGCCCTGGCGGAATTCTGGAACAAGAAATCTAATTTGCCGCTGCCCGCGCAGGCGTTAACTTCCCCAGATGAAACCGGCACAAGCCTCTTAGAGATGCTGAAGGCGGAAAAAAT
>JAKBCC010000161.1 GCA_021808105.1 Planctomycetota bacterium | reverse complement strand
GGCAGGTTTACCCTGGCGGGCAGAATAGGAGAGCGGCGACGCTTCCAGAAACTCCCAAACTCCTCTGTAACCCGTAACCTGTAACCCGTAACCCGTAACCCCGTCCGCCCCGGCGGCACTGGATCAACCACCGGATTATCATCCGGTGCTCTACAAGTGGGGGCACCAACTGCCCTTTTTTTTCCTGCCGGGCCACGCCGGAGTGCGCTTACGGTTCGTATGCGAATCACCGCTTATCCCAGCGGTGCAAAAAGTGCGCGGAGTTCTTCATCTCCGAGTTTCAATGGCGTTTGGCCGGTGTCATCCAGCAGGCCGGCCACCAGCTCGCGCTTGCGCTTTTGCAGGGCCTGGATCTTTTCTTCCACGGTGCCCTGGGTGATAAGCTTGTAGACAAACACCGTTTTATCCTGACCGATGCGATGCGCCCGATCGGTGGCCTGATTTTCCACCGCCGGATTCCACCACGGATCATAGTGAATCACCGTGTCCGCCGCGGTCAAGTTCAATCCGGTCCCGCCGGCCTTGAGACTGATTAAAAACACCGGCACCTCGCCGCGCTGAAAACTGCGAACCGGTGTATCGCGGTCACGGGTGTCACCGGTAAGGCGCACAAATTTGATTTTCAGATCCCCGAGTTTCTTTTCAATGAGTTCCAACATGCTGGTAAACTGGGAAAAAAGGAGAATTTTCCGTCCGTCTTCAATCATGGAAGGCAGGGTTTGCTCCAGCCATTCCAGTTTGGCCGATTCCGTGACCTTTTGCGCGCTGGGCAGCTTCAGCAGTCGCGGATCGCAGCACACCTGCCGCAATTTCAGCAACGCTTCGAGGATAAAAATGTGGCTGCGGGCCAGCCCCATGTTGGCGATCTGATCGCGGACGTGGCTTTCCATGGTGACCCGGATGCTTTCATATAAATCCCGCTGGGCACCGGAGAGTTCAATTTCCTGAACCATTTCATTTTTTGGCGGCAGCTCCAGGGCCACTTCGCTTTTTCTTCGCCGCAGTATCAAGGGTGCAATGCGCTGCGCAAGCGCCTTGCGCCGTGAGCTGTCACCAAGCTTTTCGATTGGGTCGCGGTACAACTGCCTAAACTGCCGATTATTTCCCAGAAAGCCCGGCATCAGGAAATCAAAAATCGCCCAGAGTTCTCCCAGGTGATTTTCCATGGGCGTTCCGGTTAAGGCCAGGCGGTGGCGGGTAACCAGTTTCCGCGCGGCCTGGGCGTACAGGGTATTGGGGTTTTTTACCATCTGCGCTTCGTCCAGAATCACCAGATGATAAGGTTGCTTGGTTAGAAATTCTTCATCCCGCGCCAGCAGTTGGTAACTGGTGACAATCAGATCATATTGACTTAACTGTTCAAAATGTTCCTTCCGCCCGGAGCCATGCAGGATCAGCACCCGCAAGGCCGGGGCGAAGCGCTGTGTCTCCTGCCGCCAGTTGCCCATCAGGCTGGTGGGCGCAACCACCAGCGCGGGCCGATCCAGCCGACCCGCCTGTTTTTCACACAACAGATGAGCCAGAGTTTGAACGGTTTTCCCCAGGCCCATGTCATCAGCCAGTATGCCCGAAAGATTACAATCCCTTAAAAATTGCAGCCATGTCAGACCATGCTGCTGATACGGACGCAGTGTCGCCTCCAGCCCCGGCGGCGGTTCTGTGGCGGTGGTGGAGGCGGTGCGGATGCGTTCAATCAGATCACGCACCTGCTGACTGCCTGACCACTGCCAGCCATCCACGCCCGCGAACTGCGCCGCACGGAGGCGATCCGCCCGCAGCGGCCCGCTGCCGTTGGCATCAAATAATTCCAACAGCAGATCACGAATGCGTTCCAGGCGCTGGGGTTCCAGGCGCACATACCGCCCGTCGGGGAGTTGAACTTCCAGCGGTTCTTTCAGGAAGCGATCACGCGATTGTTCCCCACGTGCAACAAATATTTTCCGCAGCAGCGGAACCAGACTGATGCGCTCATTATCCACAACGATGCCCAGATCCACGTTGAACCAGTCATTGTCAGATTCATCGGCAGCACTGGTATCCATAAACCAGTCTTCAATTTCCGCCCGGCGCAATTTGCATGATGCGTCATATTCAATTGTCCAGCCTTGCCGCTCCAGGGCGGGCATGGATGCAGACATCCAATTCTGCCAGTGGGCCAGATTATTGGAATTCAGTGTCCAGACAAGCTCCGTTGTATAATGGTCCGGAATCATCAATTCGCGCTGATCCTTCAGAAGAAGCCGTGCAGCCCGCAGTTGTTCGGTTCGTTGCTTTTCCAGGGCCGTATCGCGGGAAATCTGATAGCGCTGTCCATCAATAAATTTATCCAGGATGGCGGCGTGGTTACCGCCTGATACCCGCACCGGACCGTAGTTAAAATGAACCGTTCCCCAATGCACAAAATCGTCCATCTCCGCGGTTTCCGGCGTGGCAAAACTCGCCGCTCCGCGCCATAATCCGCTGTGCAATGTTAAGACCGATTGGGACACTGTTTTAAGCGTGGTAGCTTCTGGAATTGGCGGCGGGGCGGGTAAATGCAGGGCCGTCGAAAACTCGGCAATGGCCTTATGGTAGCGCGGCTCAATCGGCGGGGCGGAGAGCCACTTTTGCGCAACGTTCACGGGAACCTGCATTTTAACCGGTCCGATGGTGTTGGCGGCGGCGTCCAGATACAGCATCGGTGAGCCGATAAAAACTTGCCCCGGCGGTTCCACGGTAATACTGGTGTGCTGCCGGAGGTCGCTATCGGTCATCCAGGCGGCCTTTCCCGGGCGGGGCTTATCCCAGGTCAGAGGAGCCTTGAGGTTCTCGAAATAGCAGCGCTGGGTCGCGACCATTGTTTCGAGAATCTTGGTTGAAAAGTCGTCGTAAATAGCGCCGACCGGAGACGGATTGTCCGGGTCAACTCCGCATAACATGCGGAATATGTACACATCATCATCTGTAACATCCCGGCCGAATTTTCTCTGAAAGGAAGGCGTATAGGTGCGCGGTGCCGAAAGGGTGCCTTTTTTTGTAACCGTCACTTTTAATATGGAGAATTCCAGCAGATGGCGCTGGCGTGGGCTGGCTTCCAGAAGATAGACAATGCGTGTATGGGCCGGTTTTTGTTTTCGCACTGTTTGCCGGGATTCACCGGGTTCCTGAATGCTCCGCAGTTGCGACTGCCATTGCTGAACTTCCCAGGGCAGTGATTCCCTGCCCTCCGGCTCGGCAGCGCGGCGATCGGGGGCTTGCGGCGCGGGCATCAGTGCCGACAGATCGGGGCGGGCTTCCGGATGGCGCCGGAAATAGGCTTCCTGTTCCGCCACCTCCCTGAGGAAAAGTGTAATGGTTTCCGCACCACCGATGGCAATCAGCACCGCCGGTACGTGATGGCATCTTTTCATTGAGCCGCATTCACAAACCGGCAGCAGGTGTATCCGTCCGCCGGGCAATTGCTGTACAAGGATTTTCACGGTAAACAGGGTGTTATCATCTTCTTTAACGATGCCGGAAATCATGGACGTAACGGGATCAAATTCGATGCGGCTGACCCGTTTCTCGGAAAAATATTGCCGCGCTCTGGCAATGTCATCGGCGGTGAAGTTCCCGGTATATTCGCCCAAGTTCGTGGTCATGCGTGTATTGAATCCTTCCGGGCTTTCAACAATTTCCAGACCACGCAGTTTACGCTTTTTCAAGTGCTCTGTCACGCCTGCAACTGGGCGTGGCAAATTTTCCGGGCAGGGCAGAAATGGCGCATAATCAAAGGTAGATCGCACCGTCTGGTCCAGAGGAAGCGGGGTGCGGTCGAGGTGCGTTCCACCACCGGCATGGCCGGCGGCTATGTGAGGTTTCCCGGCGCGGGCGCGTTGCCCGGAAACCTTGCCGCATCCACCGACACGCGCAGTGCCGGAAATTCCGGAAATCCGCTATGCTGTAGCGCGGCTGCCGGACCGACTTCGGCTGATAGGGAATGGCATGATGAAACGATCTGCGGATTCAGATGAAAACGCCGGCCCGCTCTCGCAGGAGCAACTGGCGCAAATTGGTGAGGCCCGTATGCATGCCTCGCAGCTTTGGCGCGCTGCTCGCGTCGCCCATCGCGAATATGTCGGGCTGATCCTGATGGGGGTGGTGACCGCGATGTTCTCCTGTTGGGGCGGCATCAGCATTTCTTCTTTGATCATGGGCGTGTGGATGATTGTGGGCGGGGTTATTGAACATCGCGGTGAACAGCGAATCCGCCGAATGGATCCGGATGTTTTCCGAACCCTTAGTCGGAATCAGATGTTGCTCGGTGCCATGTTCGTGGTCATTAGCGCCTGGTGGTGTCTGACCATCGCATTGGGAACCGACAAGGATTTGGCCTCCACCGGTGCCACGCTTAGCAACCTTGGTATCGCGGAACAGCAGATGATGCCCATGATAAAACTAATGCTCTACGGAGCCTACGCTTCGGTGGGGATATTCGGTATCGGCTGGCAGGGCTACCTGGCGTGGTATTACAACCGCCGCCAAAAGGAAATGATTGACTATATCCAGGAAACGCCCCAATGGATTCTCGATATGCAGCGCTCGGGGATTTTGGGCTAAGGAATTTCCAGAATCAGGCCGTCGTGGGCGACGTGTACGTTCGGGGGCAAGTCGCGTTCGATATCCTCATGGCGGGCGTCGTGGGATAGATGGGTGAAATAGGCCCGCCGCGGTTTCAGATCATCAATGATCTGCAGGGCTTGGGAAAAAGAGAGGTGCGTGGGGTGGGGCCGGGGGCGCAAGGCATCAATAATTAGTGTATCCAAGTTTTGCAGCAGGGCACGCGAGGCTGCGGGAATATCGGCACAATCTGTGCAGTAGGCGAAGTTTCCGATACGGAAGCCCAGCACGGATACCCGCCCATGCGGCAAGGCTATGGGCCGCCAGGTGACGCCGAAGATTTCCTGCGGACCGTCGATTATTATCGGCTCCAGTTCCGGGCGATAAACCCCGGTTTCATTCCGGCGGATGAAGGCATAACTGAAAGCTTTTTGCAGCGTCCGCATTGTGGCATCGGCGGCGTACACGGGCAGCGGGGATCCCAGCAGCGTGTTGTAACGTCGGACATCATCCAGGCCGAAAATATGATCAGCATGGCCGTGCGTAAAAACCACCGCATGAATCAGATCTACTTTATTGGCAACCGCCTGAAGGCGCAGTTCAGGGGTGGTATCCACCAGGACGGATTTGCTGTTATAGGAAACAAGAATGCTGCACCGCGTGCGCTGATCACGTTTATCGGAGCTGCTGCATACCGGGCAGTGGCAGCCGATCATGGGGACGCCGGCGGACGTGCCGGAGCCGAGGATAATAATTCGTAATGCAGGCATTTCCTTCATGAACGTAAATTACGCGGCTTTAATTTTTGAAGCAAGTTGGAAATTGTGCCGATAATTTTCCCATCGCCACCGAAATGGCCGCGTAACCTGCCGCCGCGCGCAGGAATTCGCTCCATTTTGAACCAGGAGCAGTTGCTCGCCACCGCATTGCCGGGGAAGGCAAAGCCGAAGGACACTGTTAATTTTTCAGGAGCCGCATTGAATGACGCATACGCCTTTTGAGATCATGAGCTTTTTGATTGTGGAAGAAGATGTCGGGCATTTAATGGGCCTGGTGGAAGCATTCACCGAATCCAGAATTTATAACAAACTCGTCGGTTTGCCAACGGGTAAAGCGGCCTTGGAATATCTGGGTTCCGGGACCCCGCATTGCGGGAAAATCGCCGCCGATGCCTTGATTTTCAGCGATACCATGACGGATATGCCGTGGCGGGAACTGGTGCGCGAAGTCAGGAGCACCCCGCGGTTCGAACATTTGCGGCTTGTGTTGCTGACCCATCAATCGGGTAAAGAGGTTATCTCCAGTGAGATGGGCACAGCGGTGGATTTAATTTTGCCGCGGGAAATTCGCGCTCATGAGTTGTTGACAAGCCTGTATAAAATCCCCGGCTTCTGGTGCAGCTTCGTGCGGCCCAACCCCAGTCAAAGTGCCAAACCCCCCATGCGCAGTTTTGCACCGCCGGCAGGCCACCCTGTCGCGGCGTCGACGTAAGGGCACTGGAATTCCGGCACGCGGGGTGTGATTCAGAAAAGGCGATTAAAAAACCGCGGATTTCGCGGATGACGCGGATAAATACCGATGGCGAAAAACCGTTATGTTAGCCGGCACATTTAATGTGCCGGTGGAACAGGGATCCATGCCGACGTGCAGCTAAAATCCGTTACGCCGGAATACCGTCCAAAAAAAACATTTAAAAAACCGCAGATTACGCGGATTGCGCGAATGAATGGCGGGATTCACAAAAATCTCAAATTTGAAAACTCACATAGGCAATACCGGACTTGAGAACGGAAAGTAGAGAGTTGAGCGTAGACCGCAGGTGGCGTTGGATTGTCCCGGCGACAGCCACTCTTATGCGCCAGCCGAATTTGCTCTACTGCTCTACTTTCACCTGTCTCCTGCTCTAATCGGGCCGCAGCCCGATTCCCGCCGCATCCGCGTTCGCAGCGCAATCCGCTGTTCTTTCCCGTTATAGGACCATAATAAATCTATACGGCGCACACACTCGACACAACACACACTCGAAAAAGTTCTTGACCCTTTACGAAATTGGATGTACGCTACATCTATCGTTTATTGCCCATAATCTTGAAGGGAGTTGGCCATGCCTGCGAGAGCTTCTGTTCGCGGAACCGTATTAACGTCCTGCGTTGCGGCGTGCCTGATGGCGCTGCCGGTGGCGGCTTCCCCGTATACTGCTACGTGGGTCGGCGGAAGCGGTGGTTGGAGTAACCCGGCAAATTGGAGCTATCGTCCCGGTACACCCTCGCCGGCCACCTTTCCCGATAACGGTAATGATGGATTCAATTACGTAGTCCTGATCACGACCACTCCGACTGCTGTGCTGGATGTTTCAACGTCGATAGCTGGTTTAATTATCGGCCGAAATGGAACTCTGTCCACCGCCTCAGGCGCAGCACCGATATTGAATGTCGGACCGTATGCCTTCACAAACTACGGAACCATCAACATTATTAATAATTCCAGTCTGACGACGGGCGGAACACTTAGTCAAAATGGTGGAACGATTAACATCGGTAGTAGCGCCGCCGTGTCCACCAGCACCAGCGCATTGATCGCCAATACCAATCTCACTTTCTCGGGAAATGGCACTGTGTCTCTGGCAGACAGTAATAGCAGCATAAATGGTAACGGTTTTGCGGTAACTGCGGACAGCGGCACTACTATTTCCGGTACTGGCACGCTGACCGGCATCAGCACGTTGACCAACTCCGGCATTATCAACGCCGACGTTTCCGGCGGCACGCTGGAAATTGATGGCGGCGCTGTGGTCAATAATCAAACGATCGAAGCCACCAGCGGCGGTGCATTGACAATTCTTGGGGGCACTGTGACTGGCAGCGGGACGCTTCAAGCCATTAATGGCGGGACGCTGACCTTGACCAATACGACGGTAAGCAGCAGTGCCAACAACACGAGTCAGATATTTGTCGATGGCAGCAGCCATGCACTGCTTAGCGGAGCCACGCTCATTGGAGTTGATGTAAACGCCTCCGCCGGCAGCGTGATTACGGTGGCTGCCGGTGCTTCCAGCCTGATAAACAACACTAATTCGGGCCAGTTTACCACC
>JAKBCC010000032.1 GCA_021808105.1 Planctomycetota bacterium | reverse complement strand
CGAATGTTTTTTTTCCTTTATTGGCTCGTGTGGCGTGATCCACGCGCAATAACTCACGCGCAATAATTCCTCTTGTCGTAGCCATTATTTCGTCTATCATAAGCGGAAACGAGAGGCGGTCATCACTATGCGTCGTGGGAAGGACTTTTTGAAGTTTATCGCGGGGCTGCAGGTGCCTTGCGGCAGCCACATGCTGTACGTCGCGCTGTTTAGCGTGGTGTTATGTCTGCCGATCATTGTCCGCAGTCAAAGCTTGATTTCCAACGCGGTGGCCGCCAAGCCGCTCGAGGCTTTGGCCCATCGCCACGCGGCCATTATCACCATCACCGGTTCGATTGATCGTATCACGCGGGTCAGTGTGCAACGGCGTATAACAACCGCGTTGAAGCATAAAAGTTCAATCCTGATATTCCAAATCAATTCACGCACCGGGCAACTGGGCGAGGCTCTAAAAATTGCCGCGTTAATCCGGCATTCCCACGTGGCCACGGTCGCGTGGGTCAACCGGGCGGCGGTCGGGCCTGCCGCAGTGATCGCGGCGGCATGTACGCAGGTCATCATGTCCAGTAATTCCGCATGGGGGGATGGACAAAGCTTCGCTCTTGGCGGCGCGGCTGCGGTGAAAATCGCCGCGGATCCAATGGCCGAAGTGCCATCGCCGGCGCTTAAGTCTTTACAGATGGACCATGCCTATCATCCTGAGCTGATTCTTGCGGGTATGATGGATCGGCAAGTGAAAATTGAGGCGGTGGTGAATAAAATCACGGGAGAAACACGTTTTGTCACGCCGCAGGACCGCGTGAAATTAATGGCTATGACGACGGCTCTGCCAGGCCATGCCGCAGTTCACCCCTGGGTGTACATGAAGCAGGTCAAGCCTGCCGGCACACTGCTGACGCTGGGCGCACGGGAGGCGGTGCAGATGGGTGCCGCGTCAGCGGTCATTCATGCGCCGGAAAGTCTGCCGGCGATGCTGAATATCACCGAGCCAAAAATCCCTGTGCTGCGCCTGGATTTTCTGGAAAAGGCGGCGCGGTTCTGTTCGTTTTTCGAAGTCCGATTTTTTCTCCTGATTATTATGCTGGTCTGCGGGTACGTGGAATTCAGCCATCCGGGCCTGCTGATTCCCGCGTTGATCGGGTTGGCGGCCTTGGCGCTATTTCTTGGCGGACCCATGCTCACGGGTCTGGCCAATTGGTGGGAAGCCGGCATTATTTTTCTGGGAATTGTGATTATCGCCTTTGATTTTATTCATTTTGGCGGCTTGGGGCTGCTGGCCATTCCGGGATTTATTCTGGCGGTTATCGGAATGATTGCGTCGTTTGTTCCCATGGGTGCCTCGGCGGCGGGAGCGGCAGAAGCCTTTCAAACCGGCCTGGGCGTGGTAACTTTGGCCATCATTGCGGCGGGATTGATCATCGCATTATTGATCAGGTACCTGGACATTACGCCGGGCTTTCGGCGCTTGCAATTAAAGCCGGTAACAGCGTCGCAGCGCCACGACACGTCACCTGATTCGCTTGGCGATCTGTTGTTTGTCGGAGCGGTCGGGCGGGCTGTCTCCGAATTGCGACCATCGGGGAAAGCGCGGTTTGATGATCATCTGGTGACAGTGGTTTCACGCAATGAATTTATCGCACCCGAGTTGCCGGTGGAGATCGTGGAAATACGGGAAAATCAGATTATTGTGCAAAAAATATCGGATGACGGCGCACCGCTCGAAGCAGCGCTTCAGGATTGAATTGTGATGAATTTCGACCTTCTATCGGCCTGCATTCTCCTGTTTGTCGGTGGCTTTGTCTGTCTGCTGGCGGAACTGGTTGTTCCGGCGCATGGCTTTATGGCCATTCTATCGGCGACGTTTGCCATCTCCGGAATCATTCTTAGTTTTATTGTCGGGCCGTCGTTCGGCATAATTTGCGCAGTGGCTCTGCTGGTACTGACGCCATTGGTGATAACCGGGTTTGTCAAATATTATCCCCACAGCCCGGTGGGGCGCCGGGTGCTGTTGCGTGGGCCCAATCCGCAGCAGGTCAATTCTGTTTCCAAAGATCAGCAGACTGAATTAACCGCTCTGATCGGCCGCACCGGTTATGCGGTGACCACTCTGCGTCCATCCGGAACGGGCCTGATCGACAACCACCGCATCGCGTGTATAAGCGAAGGCCCGATTATTGAGAAAGGCGCTCCGGTTCGCGCTGTAGCCGTTTCCGGTGGGCAACTGGTGGTACAGACGATTGAGCACTCAACGAGTGCCTGCTCATCGTAGCGCGCTATTAACGCATCCCGTGAGATTATGTTCGCCGGGCGTACGGCGCTGCGAAGGTGGTCCATTCTGATCAGCCTTTGCGAACTTTTCCCGGCGTGGTGTGCAATTCCCTGCGAAAGGCGGTTGCCATATGCGTGGGCGAGGTAAAACCTGCGGCCTGGGCAATGCGTTTAATGGGAAGGTGCGTATTTTCCAGCATGAGTTTAGCCCGGGAAATTCGGCATTCCGTCAGCTCCTTAAGGGCACTTTGGTGATGCGACTTGAAATGGCGCTCCAGAGTTCTCCGCGTAACGCCAAGCCGCCGGGCTATAAGCGTTACAGACAGGTTTCGATGGCTGTGATTCCAAATCATTTCCAGGGCTTTGTGAATCAAAACATCACCGGTGTGTATGCCGGCTTGTTGTTCATTATCCAACGCCGATGCGGCCCCTGCGGAGGTGAGGTCTGAAATTAATTCAGCCAGAAGTCCGAGAGCCGCAAATGACGCGGATAGCGAATTCTCCGGCGTATGGATGGCGACGCTCAATATTTCCGCCAGTGCTGCCAAGGCAACCTGCGTCCGTCGCACCGGTTGTATGGCGGTGGCCGCGCTCAAGATGCCGGCCTCCTGCCATCGGTGAGGAATAGTTCCATTAAATGAAATCCAGTAGTCGGCCCAACCTTTAGCTTGATCGGGCCGATAGCGGTGCCAAACATCAGGAAGCAGAAAAATTACGGTTCCAGGCCGGAGCGGGACTAAGCCGGTCGCGTGAGATTCAAACTCACCCCGGCCGGAAAAAATAAACACCAACTGGTATTCCGGGAGAATTCGGCCGGCATTCCAGTTGAAATCGTACATATCAGGATGCGTGGGAATTGGATACGGTTGGTTGGCCCCGACATGCTCGACACCCGCACCCGTAAGGTAAAAGCCCGTGGCGATGGCATGAGCGCTGACGGGGAAATACCCGAATTGCGTGTCGCTTTTCATGTAGAAATACCCTCCTTCATGGTGCCATTCCCCTACCAATATATTTAATTCAGGCATTTTTATCAAGGCAAAGGAATGTCGCTAAACCCGCGTTTATTTCAAAACAAAGGTGTCAGGTACCTTTATTTGCGGGCCGGGGCACTGGAAAATGTGCTGGGTGGGGACTGCAAGGGATGTACTGATCATTTCGGCAACTTAAAATCTTTTTTAGTCCCGAGTTGGAGATCGGTCACGGTCGACCGTTGACTGGCGAAGGCTTACCCGATGCGCTTGAAGCGTATGGTGCCACGCCGTGCCAAGCCGCTTTTCAATTTGGCTTGCTTGCCCCATGATGGCGAATATGAAAAACGGGCATCCGTTTATTCGAAATCGAGGTTGTTTGAATGGCTGGTTGCAAACTCACGGTTCACAGTTTCTATGCCGATAGCAACCTTCATCCACTGCGTCTGCTAAGCGTGTTGGCGGCACAACACGGGGACATCGCGATGTTGCATAGCGGACAGGGGGGCCATGCGGTTTTTGCGGTCCACTCGCTTTCCAGTGTGTGTGTGGCTGCGCAAGACGGGCAAATTAAATTGCACTGTACAGGGTTGGCGGCGGGCGGCGAAGCGGCTCAAAACCACACCACGACGCCGGCCACGGCTTGGCAGCGCTGGCAGGATACTATTGGCGAGATTTCATTTTCCGGTGCGCTGCCGGATCGTGTGGGATGGCTCGGTTGGTTCAGTTATGAAGCCGGCGTCATGGCGGAATTGCCGCAGTTGTATGATCTGTCGTCAACGGATATTCCGCTGGCGCACTGGCAACTCTTTGAGCGCTATTTTGTTTTTGATGCGGCCAGGCAGCAATGGCTTCTGGTGGCGCTGCACCCGAATTCCGGCGAAGCGGAAACTGTCATGGGGCACATGCAATGCCAATTCCGCGCGGCAAACACCTGCGTTCAACCCTTGTGCGCGCCGGCTCAAGCAACAGGCGTGCAATACCCGGATCGTGTCGCATTCAAGGCGGCTGTGCACCGATGCCAGGAATATATTGCCGCCGGGGATATATATCAGGCCAATATATCCGCACTCTGGACCGCCCGCGTGGCCGAGCCGGGATATCAGATTTTCAGGCGGCTGGTGGAAAAAAACCCCGCACAGTATGCCGCGTTTTTACGGTATGGGGAGCATGAAATTCTTTGCGCCTCGCCGGAGTTATTTCTGCAACGCACCGGAGAATTACTGGAAACACGCCCCATCAAAGGCACCCGCCCGCGCGTATGCGACGATCCTGTTGCCGATCAGCAACGCTGTGGTGAACTGCTGCACAGCGAAAAAGACCGCTCCGAATTAGCGATGATTGTGGATTTACTGCGCAATGATCTGGGGCGCGTGTGCACCAGCGTGCGCGTGGAAAAGAGCCGGGAAGTCCAAAAATTGCCCACACTCTGGCATACGCACGGAGTTATCACAGGTATATTACAGCAACAGGAAAGTACCTGGAGTCGGATCATCACCGCGCTGTGCCCGGGCGGTTCAATTACCGGTGTGCCAAAAATCAGAGCTATGGAGATTATCCATGAATTGGAACACCATCCGCGGGGAATATACTGCGGCAATATCGGATGGATCAGCCCCAGCGGTGACGGCACATTAAATATAGCCATCCGCACCATTCATATTTTTAATGGTATTGCGAAATTCCGTTCCGGTGCCGGCATAACCGCGGACAGCAATGCCGATGAAGAACACGCAGAAATCATGGCCAAAGCGTCCGCGCTGCTGCGGGCGTTAACAGAGGAGATGTTATGAAGCAAAAGCGCGTACCGGAAATTATGGATTCGCCGGAAATATCGCCGGAAATTCACCACCGTGCTTTGGCGGCTTTGGAGCGCATTAATAAGTGGAGTGACAGTGCAGGAATTGTGTGGCGTGAAATTCAATCGATGGGTGAAAACAGTGGGATGTTGCGCGTATTAGATGTCGCCACGGGCGGGGGGGATGTCCCGATTGCCCTGTGGAAGTTGGCGGATCGGGCCGGTGTAAAATTGCAGATTGCCGGATGTGATAAAAGCCCGACCGCCATTGCACATGCCAAAGCCAATGCAGAAAAGCAGGGTGCTTCCATTGACTGGTTTACCTGGGATCTTTTCACGGACCCGGTTCCGCAGGGCTATGATATTGTTGTGAGTTCTTTGTTTATGCACCATCTGGATTCTGCACAGGCCGTTGCGTTCTTGAAAAAGTTGGCCGGGGGAGCCGGGCAGCGGTTGATTGTCAATGATCTGCGGCGTTCTACCGCCGGGTGGCTACTGGCCTTAGGTGCCGCCTGTGTGCTGGGCTCGCATGTGGTGTGCGTAGATGGCCCAAGATCGGTCCGGGCAGCGTACACCATAGCGGAAAGTGCCGGCCTGGCGGCGCAGGCGGGGTTGACGGATGTCAAAATTGAACCGCGTTTCCCATTTCGCTTTGTCTTGACCTGGAGTCGGAAATGAGTTGCTTGTCTGCGCCCGGGCACGCAGAGGCCCTGTGGGACGTCCTGGTGGTGGGGGCCGGCGTGGCAGGAGCTATGGCGGCTTATGGTGCCGCGCGGAGCGGATTAAGCGTGCTGTTAATTGATAAGGCCGCATTTCCCCGCGGCAAAGCGTGCGGATGCTGTTTGAATGCGGCGGCGGTAAAATTGCTGGAAGACGCGGAATGTGATATCCATGCTTCAGGCGCAACGCCCATTGAACAGCTTAATCTGGCGTGCGGGGGCGCAACGGCCAAAATACCCATACCGGGCGGTTTGGCCATTTCACGGGAAGCGTTGGATATGGCGTTGATTCACCATGCACAAAAAGCCGGAGCAGCTTTTATGCCGCGCACCACGGCAGAGGCCACAGCCGGCTTTTCCACCCACCGGGAACTATCGATACGTCAGGATGCAACGGTTTCGCGGCTGCGGGCTAAAGTCGTACTGATTGCCGATGGACTTGGCGGGCGACTGCTGCGCAATGACGGGGATCTGGAAATTGCCGCACATTCGCGCATTGGTATTGCGGGAACGCTTGAAGATGTCTGCCAGGAATACGCTGCGGGAATCCTCTACATGGCCTGTGGCAAACGTGGTTACGCCGGACTGGTAACAGTGGAAAACCGGCGACTTCACATCGCTGCCGCACTGGATGCAAACGCGGCGCGCGACGCAGGCGGCGCAACGAATGCCATAGCGGATATAATGCGGGAGTCGGAATTTCCTGTGCCCGCTGGTCTGGAGACATGCCGGTGGTATGGAGCACCGGCGCTGACGCGCCGTCGTCGCAAACTTTTTGGGCAGCGGCTTTTTATTCTCGGCGACTCAGCGGGGTATGTTGAACCGTTTTCCGGAGAGGGAATGGCCTGGGCCTTAGCCGGCGCCAGGGAAATTATTCCGCTGCTTGAGAAAGCGGTTGGGGCATGGCGCGATGAACTGGGGCCGCAATGGCAGAAGCAGTACCATTCTCTGGTTGGATCGCGACAGCGTACCTGCCGGGCGATGACCATGTTACTGCGCAATCGGGCCATCACCCGACTGGCGGTTGATGCCCTGAGAATTGCACCCCTATTGGCCGGACCGCTTGTCCGGCAGATAAATCGACCTGTGGCGATAGCTTAATTGTGGAGTTCAAATGGGCTTGCATATCACCGGTGTGGGGACGGCGCTGCCGCAGTACGGCATCAGTCAGGACAAAGCGTGCGCTATTGCCCAAAACGGTCTCACTGATAAGCAGTCCCGCCTGCTGGCCACCATTTACCGCAAATCCACTATTAAACGCCGCCATACCGTGCTGTTGGATCAGGAAGATGGTGCCACGCCGTTTTATAACGGGTCGAACGGATCGAGCGGCTCAAACGGTTCAGGCCCCGCCGGACCCGGCACCGGGCAGCGCATGGACCGTTATGCCACTGAGGCTGTTTCCTTGGCGCTTCGTGCATCGCAAGCCGCGTTGGGCAACGCACGCTGTGCCCCGTCGGCCGTGACGCATCTGATAACGGTTTCCTGCACCGGATTTTTTTCTCCGGGGCTGGATAGAGAAATTATAGAAATGTTGCGGTTATCCCGTTCGGTCAGCCGGGTGAATATCGGTTTTATGGGTTGCCACGCGGCGCTTAATGCGTTGCAGGTGGCGCTGGCCATTGCCAACGCCCAGGCGGATGCGACGGTTTTATTATGTGCTACGGAATTGTGCAGTCTCCATTTTCAGCAAGGCTGGAATACCGACAACGTATTGCCCAATGCGTTATTTGCCGACGGTTCCGCAGCGATTGTGGGAAAGCCTGGCGCGCCGGGCGAACGCTGGACGTGCCAAGCCACGGGTTCATATCTATTGCCTGAATCAAATGCGGATATGACCTGGCGCATTGGGGATCATGGTTTTCAGATGACGCTTTCGCGGCGCGTACCGACGTTAATCGCGAAAAACCTCAGACCCTGGCTGGAGCAATTCCTGGCGCAGCGAAATATGACTATTTCGAATATCGGTTCCTGGGCGGTTCATCCCGGCGGGCCGGGCATTCTGGATGCGGTCAGCACCAGCCTGAGTTTGCCCCCCACAGCACTGGATGTTTCCCGTGCGGTGCTGGCCGACTGCGGCAACATGTCCTCCCCGACGATCCTGTTTATTGTGGAGCGTCTGCGCCAGCAGCAGGCGGTATTACCCTGCATGATGCTGGCCTTCGGCCCCGGCCTGGCCATTGAAGCCGCCTTATTGATTTAATGACCGTATCTTTTTCCCGAACTCAATGATGCCGCATCCATGGCGGCATTTTGCCGCGTGGCAAGCTCTTAAGGTATGCGGTCAATGCCACCGCATCGGCATGATTCATGCGATAGGCAGGCATAGGTGGGCCGGCATAATGCCCGCGCGGATCACGGCCAGTGGTCATGAATTTAATCATGGCACCGGCATTCCACCGCCAGGGCAATCCCGCAATATTCGGCGCACCATGCGGCCAATGGCGCACGGGGAAATTGGGCTTATAGGCAATTTTAGCACCCTGCAGCCATTTTGATTTGATGAAGTGGCCATTCTGATCCATGGGCGTATGGCAGTCGCCACACATCGCCACCTGATTGACCAGGTAACTTCCACGGGAGATTTCCATATCCACCGGCGTACCGGCCGCAGGCGCTGCGGCAACGGAAGCCTCCAAGCCCAAGTTGGCCGTCGGCCGCATGGCCACACCAGCGGTGATGCCGGCCGCCAGCAACACCGCACCCGCAACAAACCCTGATTTCTTGATGCGTTTACTCATAAAAGCTCCAAAAAGTAAAAACTCATCTTGCCTGAAATCTTGCACCAGTTAGTCAGCACACCCTCCCGTCGCTCAACGCGCAACATCCGCCAAAGTTGCAACGGCACGATATGGACCGCTATTTTGAGGAACTTGCTGCTTGGCTTTTTTTTGATCAATGTCCAGGGAGCCTGTCCGCGCAATGGCTGGGTTGCGATCCCGGCGCGCCGGGACGATTTTTGGCTTCTCGGGGCATCGTCGCGTCATAGAGCACCGTGGTGATAACCCGGTGGCCAGTTCGCGGCACTGGATCAACCACCGGATTGCCATCCGGTGCTCCACAAGTAACCGCGACGATGGCGTACCTCAACACGATGGTACTCCGGGGAGCCGCGCCGCAGAGGGGAGCCAAAAAGCACACCGCCCTGCGGGTGGGCCTGAAATGCCCCGTCTGCTTTGTTGTCGGATCTCGCAGACCCATTATTAAGAGTCGGCTCGATCCTCCGCCGCGCATACGGAACATTTCAGACCCATCGCAACCCCAGCCATTACTCGGACAGGCTCCTGGCGTGGTTTACGCCAATCGTTGTAGCAATGTGGCAATTAATGGCAATTTCCTGCAAATTAAATTTTTCTGAAAATAAAAAAATAATAATTTGTCGCTTGACGCGCTAGGGGGGGAGGCGCGGTATACTGTCAGATGTTGTTAAATAACGCTCTGCGGCAGGGGCTGTCTTAAATGCCGCAGAGTTTGTAGTGAATTGTTAATCAGGGAGATTGCGAGCCGGTGGGTTGATCCCACCGGGAGAACGCGGCAAGCAAGTCGATGGTTTCCGACCGTGATTTCCTGACAGGGGAATTAAGATCAGGTCGGTTTCACCGGGCCGGCAACCGCGCGTGGGTCTTGCTTACGCATCGGGTTCAACGATGAATGGGCGTAACAACAAATTCCTGATACCGGTGGCCGCGGTGGTGCTTGCAGCATCCCTGATTGGCCTGGCAATTTCTGCTAAGCAGTTATTCTTCAGTTCCAACCACAAAGCCGCCGGCTCTGCCGGCGGTAACAACACGAGCAACGCGATATCTTCAAGCTCTGTAAACACCGTTAACCCCGCCAATGCAAATGGCCAAGCAACTCGCCAAGCTGTTGCAAGAAATAATCCGGTAAACAGGCGTGCTAATTCACCGCCAGCCTACAGCATTTTCCATCCACCGCCGGTGGTTTCATACCCTATCCATGGCATACTTAATAGTAAACTCTCCTATCCAGTCCACTTTGTCATGGCCATGGCCGCCTGCCCCGGCGGACAAACCATCGCCATGGCCACCGAAGGCCAGGGGCTGGTGATGTTCCGGCCTGATGCCCGTCCGCCACATCGGTGGGTGCAGTTCCATCCCGAAAAAGCGGGCGGTGGATTTCCCAGTTGGAATACCTACAGTGTCTGCTTTGATTCTCAAGGCCGACTATGGGTGGGCACGTTGCGTAAGGGAGTGGTGGTAGGGTTTATTGGCCGCAGCGGCTGGCAGTGGCGGCACTATGATGAAATCTGCCGACCCGCCAGTGCCAAAGACCCCAATTTCCCCAACGAAGGTACCATGACATTCAACGGCCCGATTGGCAGCCATGTGTTTGCCATCACAGAAAACCCGGTAGACCACAGTATCTGGCTATCCACGGAAGCAGGCATATCGGTTTATTATCCGCGTGGAGCAGGGAAGAAGGATGCCGACTTACGCGGCGTGCACAAAGCCGCCGGCTTTACCGGCGGTAACAACCCTGCACTGCAAACCAGCACCGATACGCCCATGCTCTTTGGCCGATGGCGCTATATCACGCAAGCCAACGGTTTACCATCAAGTCCAGTAGACTGCATCGCCTTTGACAAAACCGGAAGAGTCTTTGCCGGTACGCAATGCAATGGCCTCGCAATCGCCACTATGCAGGATAACTACCAGCATTGGAGAATCGTCAAAGGCCCGGACCATGTAACCATCCATGGCACAGGTAGTGGCTTACCATCCGATTTAATTAATGCGATTCTGGTAACAAAAAGGACCAGCAAGGTATATGTCGCCACAGACTGGGGTTTAGGCATCAGCGATGATGACGGCCAAAGCTGGCATTACATCAGAGGGCAGGATTATGCGGCCAAGGTGGCACAACTGTGGCACCCACCCAAACATTGGAAACAACCCAGTCCACAAAGCTTAAGCCGCCTACTGCCCGGCGATCACATTACTTGTCTGGCCCAGGACTTCAAAGGAAGAATCTATCTGGGCACCTGGCGTAACGGCTACGCGATATACCAGAGCGGCAAAGGAATTATTTATCACAATACATTGTCCAAAGGTGCCTGGCGGCACGGCGGGGATTACGTCAATGCAATTCTGCCCGAGCACTTGGATGGCCAGGATTCCGAGGGCCTCGGCGGCCCAACCAAGGTGGTGCTGGTGGCAAGATATGGTCCGGTATACAACGCGGCGGGCAGGCCCGTCGGTGGCAAAGGCAATCCCACCATCGCTTGGGAAGGCGGCCAAAACGCGGCCAGGCGAATCAATGAAAGACAACCCAACACCAGATTCCCCGAAGCCGCAGCACCGCCGACACGGGATCAGTTGGCAAGCATGGCGGACCAGCTCGCGGAAGCATTAAAGCACGCACCAAGCAGATCGCCGCAGATTGTCCCGATCACCGATGATTGGCGAACCCAAGGCAATTGGCTTGGCAGGTACGGCAGGTATTGGGCGTGCTTGTTTGCGGCGGGCTATCCGCCGAACACGTGGGACGATGTTTGGTCGCCCCGATCCGTACGCTTATGCCACACGGATTTCATCGGCCCTCATCACATTGGCGTCAACACGGCCCGTTACTGGGTAAAGAAGGCATGGACGGACGACAACCGTGCCCTCGAAATTCCAAATGTATTTCTCCGTGATCGGTATGGTGGAGGCGGCCAGGCCCCCGCAGGGGCGCAGGGCCGGACGTTCGCTTCGGCGGACGATGGTGGGGAGGCTTACGGATTGGCGTGGCAGGGTCCCGATTTTTATGAATTTTTGCGACTGCCTCGCGGAGCGCACGAGATCTCAATCTATTTCTGTAATAACGGCGGCCACAGGGGTGGCACTCGCGAGCGGGACTATTACATCAAACTGATTCCCATTCGCCGAACAAGTTCCTTATTCTGGCCTGGGCGTGGCGAACTGCAGGCGAATCCGGATGAGTTGTTGCTGGGCGCGATACCCGCAGCCTCCGTGCGGTTTGCCGCGTTGCAGACCGGTACATGTGACGCGAGGGTCAGTAATTTTTACGGGGGCGTCTGGAAACGATTCATCGTCCAAGGCCCTATGCGGCTGGTGATACGCATATCCCGAAATTATTCCCTGAACACCGCCCCCATGGCCCTGATGCTGGACACATTGTACCAGCGGCCAACACCCTATTATGGCTCCGCCACCCAATGGAACATACGAAAACAGGCGATAGAGGCCCGTGGACGCGCAGCAATTTTGCAGTTGCGATCGAGGGCCCGTGCGTCCGCCCTTCGGGGACCAGGGAATTTTGGGGCAGTGTCGGCTGTTTCTGAGGCGTTGGGTTTTGTGAGAAGAAACGACCCGACGATCTGGGTGGGCGACGGCACCAAGGTTGGTATTGCTATACTGCGCTGGGCTTTTCCGAAATGGGGAGCCTCTCCCGGCACAAGTGGCGAGCCAATTTTGACGCAACAGTATTACGCAAACTCGCTGTTCAAGCGATGGGAGGCGGCGGAGATCGACGAAGGCCTCGCGACCTCAAGGAAGATTGAGCAGGCGGTAAACAGGCCGCTGGCCGGAAGGCTTTTTACATCGTGGCGGCACTCCGCCGGCTACACGATATTACGCAACGCGGCGAGGAATACTGCCGTGGATAGCGCCCGGAGAAATTAGGCTGGTTCACGGGCCGGTACGGTACCGTCCCGGAGATCGGTTTTGTATTAACAAGGATCCCTTATCATGAGCATTCAAAAACCCAGAAAAAAAATGGCTGCACGCACCGCCGCAGTGGCGGGAGTAACATTCCTCGCGGCGTCAATCCTCACGTCGCTGGCGGCACCACGCCCCGCAGTTGGTTACGAACCGGCCTGCTACGTTGGGTCTGGCAGTTGCCAGACGTCGTCGAGTTGTATGGTGGTAACCCCCGGTGAGATTGTGGCAGACCCCACAAGTTTGGACAGCGGCAACCAACCGGGAAGTAGCTGCGGGCAGGAAACGAAAACGGTGGGAGTAACGATCTCCGCCTGCGGCGGATGGGTGCAGGGAAGTGGCTGCACCTGATTGCTGATTTGGTCCCCAACGGGTCTCGGGTGGCCCCGGTCTGCGCCGCCGATGGCGTGTTCGGGGTATGCTTGGTCGGGCTCCGGTACAACCTCGGTGGCAGGGACCTGACGCTTGTTGCCCACGCGCCACGGTGCCCCCAGTGCGCGAGGCCCCGGCTGGCGCAGGTTGGAAAACTCCGGCAACGATAAACAATGAAGGCGGCCCCTCTATGGGAATTTTACCAAATTCATTCCCCTTTCGTGCCCTGTGTCTGAGTATCTTGGGTGCTTGGGCAGTCCAAGGTTGCTGGGACGGGGTCCGGGCAGCCGACAGCGGAGGCAGGTTGCGGTCTCTGTTCGACGAGTATCGATTGGTAACGTCCGTGAGCCTGACGGCGCGTGTGCAATTGCGGTTCCATGTTCCCGTATTGGATGGGCACCTTCGGCGACGCAAGAAGTCGCGTCTGGTAAAAGGAGATTCGAAGATCAGCTTCCACGCCCAGGGCAACGAATTTGCCTCATCTGACTCAGTGCCGCCGGGCGTGGCGGTGTGGAACTTCCGCAGCGCTTATAACGGGAAACGCTATGAATGTCTCGACGGGGGGTCAGGGTACTTATTTTACCAGAAGCATCGTTGGCCCAGCAGCCACCTGATGTCGCCGAACCCCTTCTTCGCGGCGGTCGAATTTCTTGATCCGAGCCGGGACGGTCACCCTAATAGGGCTATCAGGCTGCCCGTGGTGCGCAGTGCCAACGCTGCGAGCACCGCGATTGCCAAGGCGACATGGGTCGCTGTTGCTAAAAACAGCCGCTACAGCGCAATCGCACAAATTCCGTTCCGTGGGACCGTTAATGGACACCGCGCGTTTTGGCGCGTCAAGTTCGGGAGAAAGGTTGCGTTTTTGCCCGAGGTTGTTGAGACGGTGTACGCCAAGACGGGGGCGTGGTGCCGTCGAGGTGATATCCTCGCCTACAAGGCCATCGCCACTTCCGGCGGGAAATTCTACTGCCCGATGGTTTTCCGTTGGCGGTTTCGCGGGAGGCACGGAAATCTGTATGCTGATCACCTGACCAAGGTTGTGTCGTGCACCATCAACCAACCCATTGGTCCGGCAGCGTTTCAGATCGACTTCCGTTTGGCAAGGCAAATCTATGATGCCGATGCGCACCGAACGATCTATTATGAGGGGGGAGTTAGGCCACCGCAGCGCGTGATAGGCATCAAATCTTGGCCAGCCGGGAGCCTCGGTGCCGGCGGGGCACTCGCAAATGCTTCAGGCCAGCGAGCGAAGGCCCGAAACGGCGTCGCCTCCGGTCTTCCGCCGGTAGCGGCAACTGGAAAACCGCGAGATGCTCTGCTTGCCGTAATTTTTGGATTCTTGGCTGTCGCGTCGGGACTCGTCCTGATTCTATCGCGAAAAAACCAGCGGGCGTCCGAAGGGCGCAAATAATCCACGACTGCCGCGGATCGCCGGCACCGAAAACAGGAACTGAAATAATGGAGCCGCCGCTGTGAACAGTATCAAGGGCCTTTTGGGGCACGGGAGATGGGCTGCCGTGCTGTTCGGTGTGGCCGCAGTGATAGCCGGCTTGGCAGCCGCTTGGCGGCTTCCGTTTCGAAATGGACCCGCGCCAAGGTCGGAAGATTTGGTCAGGAGGATCAACTTCCACTTCCCCCCGTCCTTGCCAAACCGCTCGGTCGGCCACACATTTCTCGTAAGGGACGTATGGGGGCATACCCTCCATCTTACCCGGCTCGAGCCCACGTGTGTCTGCACGAGGTGCACGCTGGATCGCTCGACGGTGGCTCCCGGCGGTGCCGCCCGGCTCACATTTGTTATACTCCCATCCGGCTATGCGCAACGGAAGACATTGGGGGCGACGCTCATGGGTCAGGTTGCGGGCAGGCCCGTCCAATTCACGTATGTATTTTTTATCAGCACCACCTACCCGATAAATTTCCCCGCCCAATCGGGCACCCTCAGCTTCGGCCGCATGCCCCTCGGAGCTCCGCCCAAGACACTGCCTCCCTTGGAGTTGACGCGTGGGAAATTAGCTATGGCGTGGACCCGAGTGACCTGCTCCACGGACGATCCCGGTTTGCATGCGAGTCTCCGGCCTACTGGAGCGGGCCGCTGGCGGCTAGAGGCTTCCTATCAGCCCAAGCGGTACCTCGGCGAGGTGGTTAGCCACATCGTTTTCACGTTCTGGAACCATGGGATTCCTCTTAAATACCATATGTACCGAGCGATCCGCGTGAGGGTTCAGGGGCCGGTCGTTATCTCGCAGCCGGCGTTGCTTATCGGAACGGTTCGGCCTGCAGCGACCCACGAAACCCAGCTGGTTCTGCTACCGAGAAACCCGGCGTCAAAGGCACCAATACGGTTGCTGCACATCGCGGCCACAAGCCCCAGCGAATTCTCCTTCAAACCGGGCGGCACGGCCGTCCGGCGGGATGTGGAGGTTGGGTTCACCGCGAAAAAGACCCCCGGCGATGATTCAGGGCTCATAAAGATACTGGTGCGGTATCGGGGGAGAAATTATGCCTTCCGCGTGCCATATCTGGCTTTCGTTCCAACTAATCCATCCAAGGGAGTGCCCGTCCATGAACGCCCTTGACGCTGGTCGTTATGTTTCATGCAGGTCATCGCGCGCAACTATCCATCGGGGCGTCGCTGGATCCGCTGTGGGCGGAGTGTTGCTTTCGGCGGCGATATTGAGATTGTGGCACAACTCCGTTGCACCCCTTCCCGCCCACAGCCTTGAACCACCCTTAATCGCCTTTGAAATCTGCCTCGGCCTGTGGCTGGTTAGCGGGGCGTTGCCGAAAGCGGCGCGGAAAGTCGCCGTTGGCTGTTTCAGCGCGTTTGCTTGTTACACGTTTTACGAAGCAATTGCCGGCAAAGCCGATTGCGGCTGTTTTGGGCAGGTCCATGTCAACCCTTGGCTCACATTTATTCTGGACGTGGCCATCGCGCTGGCGCTGCTATTCCTTGCCAAGCCGGATGAGAAAGATATTGATCCATCGCGCTGGTCAAGGCGTAAATGGCCCGTTGTGGCTGCGGCCGCTATTGGCTTGGCTGTGGGTATTGCTGCGGCAGCCCTGCATCCAAAAGTTGTTTCTGCCGCCAACGGCCTGGCCACTGCGGATCCCGGCAAACTGGTGATCCTGGAGCCGCACCATTGGCTCGGCCATCGGCTGCCGGTGCTGGCGCATATTGTTTCCACTGGCACTGCCGCGCCTGGAGTGGCGGGATGGCACGCATTGCCATTGGGCCAGCGCCTTGCAGTCGGCAATTGGACCCTTATGTTTTACCACGCCAGTTGCGGCGAATGCCGCGAGACTATCCCTGTATATGAACAACTGGCCCAGAGTGAGGTAAATTCCGGCCGGGCACCGCATGTCGTATTTGTCCGTGTGCCATCGGGTTCCGGCATTTCCACGCGTGGCCTGTTCCACTCCCCGCTTCCATTGCACGCAACGCTGGATGCCACGCGTGAATGGTTTGCCCAAACGCCTATCATCGTGCGGTTGCACAACGGCACTGTGACCGCAGCCGTTACCGGCACGGCTGCGATGAATCTGCCTTGGCGGCGTGCGGCGATTCGGTAGCCAGTGCCAATAGTCGTCGATGGCTAGCCCCGCTGGTGCCTTGCTGCGCACGGCTTGGCTGCGCGCGAGGACGCGCACGCCGCATGACAATGCCGCTTGCAAAGTGGGGAATTTGCAGTTAATACATGGAGGTGGTATTCGGACGAAATTGGAGAGTTGTTTTATGCGCAGTATTTTGGGCGGCGGGATACGCTTTGGTGCTGGACGGTCAAACATTTTGGCTGCCTTGCTTGGGATGGTACTGTGTGCCGCAACGTCTGGTGCTGCGGTCAATAATTCTGTGTCGCAGGCGGCATGGAAAATCGTTTCTAAAATATCGGGTGTTCGCACACATGCGCCCGGCCATGCGCCGACGAATAAGTTTCCGGATGGGCCGGTGATTGGGAATGGCAGCGTCGGGGTGGCGATTCAGGGGCGCAATACCGATCATATTGCCATGTATATCGGGCGCGAGGATTTCTGGAGTGTGTTGCGCGGGCGCATCATGCCGGTGGGGCGGCTTAGTTTGTCCATTCCGGCGTTGCATAACGGGAATTATCTGACGCGCGAAAATATCGGCCCTGCGGATGTTGTGGGGAATTTTACTACCAACACCGGGCACGATTTGCAGTTTAAATCATGGGTGGCAACTCCGGAAAATCTTCTGGTTATGCAACTGCATAACAGCGGCCAACGGCCTTTGATTATTCGCCCGAAATTATTGGATGCGTGGGGTACAGCCGGCGCGGTGGGAATGTCCGGCAACCGCGGTAAATTAAACTATCTGCTGGTATCACCTGATACGGTCGATGCGCGAATTGGTATGCCCAGCGGGCGTGATCCGGCGGGGCCGTTTCATGGCGTGATCGCCGACGTAAGGGTGTTACCAAAGGCGGTTGCCGCGGGAATGCTGGGTGACATGCCGGCAACTGCGCAGGCGGTGCCGTCGGGTACGAGGTTTGCATTTTTAACACGCCCTGTCAGCCGCAACGATCATCCCCGCGGCCACTCAACACACGTTGATTGCGGCAATCTGATGATGCCTCAGCAGGCGTTTACCGTCTCGGCATGGGTTTATCCGAGATCAGCCACGGGCGCAGAGGCGATTTTCAGCGCCATGACCAGTGATACCTGGCAACATTGGGGGCAACCGGGACCCAATCCGCCGCAGATTTCTTACGGGTTTACCTTTTCGACCATCAACGGAAAATTATCCGCGATGCTCAATCGCGTGCGGGTTACCGCGCCTGGAAGGTTGGCATTAAATCAGTGGTCCCATGTTGCAGCCATTTATGATGGTATGAGACTTTCACTGGTGGTCAATGGCCAATCCGTGGCAGCCACGAATCAATTTCCCACGGCCGCGCAAGTTGTCGGCCCGCAGTGGGACTGGAATGCGATTCACCCGGGCGATAAACAGATTGCTTTTAACGGTGCCTCCCCGGAAGGACTGCTGGCGTTCCGCATTATTGGCGGAAGTGTACGCGTTATGAACACACGCGTATCGCTGACGCTGCAACCCGGAGCTGATGCAACGATATTGGTATCCGTGCTGGATAACCGGGATGCAGCCCATTATCGCGCGGCATCATTAAAAATGCTCCATGCATTAAATATTTCAGATGTGGAGCAACTATGGAACCGGCATCTGGCATGGTGGAAGAACTTCTGGGGGCGATCCTATATTCACATAGCCAATAAGCCCATTGAGAATTTCTGGTACGGGTCGCTGTATGTTTTTGCGTGCAGCAGTGCACCGGGACAAATTGCGCCCGGTTTGTGGGGTAATTTTATTACCTCGCCGCACATGGGCTGGAATGGCGATTACACGCTGGATTACAATTACGAAGCCCCTTATTGGGCGGCGTACCCGACCAATCATGTGGCACTGGCGGATAATTATGATCAGGCTCTGCTGGATTGGATGCAGCGCGGGCATGGTTTGGCGCGGCATCGGCATTATCAGGGCTTGTTTTACTATTGCCACTTAAGCCCGCCGCCCGGCTGGAGCGCGGACGGCGCAAAAACACTTCGGCAGAAATCTGATGCGTTGTTCTCCTGCGTGGATTGCCTGCAACGCTGGCGTTACACCCGCAGTAAAGCTTATGCACGGAAGGTATATCCATTTCTCCGCGGCGTGGCGCGGTTCTGGGATCATTACCTGGTGCTGAAGAATGGCATATACATAGACTTTAACGACGCCGCCGATGAATTGCATTCGCCCCATGACGTAAACCCGGCGACCAGCATCGCCTTTTTACGGATGCTGTATTCCGGGCTGCTGGATATGAATCATAGCCTGCAATTAAATGACCCGGATGCCGGGCAGTGGCGACATATCCTCGCGCACTTAAGTCCGTTGCCAATCGTGCCGGCGGCTTCCATTGCCGGCATTGTCCATGCGGTCGGCAGCGCGGCTGTGCAAGGAAAATTCGTGATTCGTGATGCGTTGACTGGTTCGCAATGGATCAATCTGGGCCAATTGCTTTCCGTGCATCCGCCGGTGCGCATCAGCGGATCTTCGGCGGGGATGAATTCGCATCAAGTCATTTTTCCCGCCTGGGCGATTGGCCTGGAAAGTCCAAAAAGCCAACTGGCTGCAGCGCTTAATACGGTAAGCTTTCAGAAGACTTGGTATGACTACAACAACACATCCAGTTTTTATCCGGCATGCGCGGCGGTGGGGTATGATCCGAATAAAATCTTGTATCATCTTGATATGTTGATCAGTCATTTTTCCTATCCTGATTTTCTTTTTCAGATGGGCGGCGGCGGAACGGAAAATTTTGCCACCGTTCCGACGACAATCTGCGGTATGTTTCTTCAGAGCTATCAGAAGAATATTCTGGTGTTTCCAAACTGGCCGAAAAATCAGAATGCGTCCTTCGGAAATCTCCTGGCGTGTGGAGATTTTTTAATTTCCAGTCGGCTGCATCAGGGGCGCGTTGCGTATGTACAAATCATCAGTGAGCGTGGTGGAGAATGCCATCTTGTGAATCCGTGGCCGGGCCGACGGGTAGCGGTGGCGCAGTTGCGCCATCCGGAGAGGACCATCAAAGGAAAAACGCTGTCGCTTGCCATGCGTGCCGGCGAAACGCTGCGGCTGACAGCAGTTGGACGCTGATTTTTGATGTAGCGCGGCCAAGATGCCAAGGGAAAATTCGGTGCGGTGTAATTGTGCGCACATGTCAAACACTGAAAAGTTTTCCCTCGCTGGAAAGTTTCCGTCAGTCGGCTTAACATGATAACGGGTTGAATTCATTGAAAGGAAATGATTCATGTCTGAATCCGGGGTTGCTCAAGTTGGTTTGATTGGTCTGGCGGTCATGGGGAAAAATCTGGCTCTGAATATCGCCGATCATGGTTTTGATATTGCGGTTTTCAATCGTACCACCGCGGTAACGCAGGAATTCATCAAGGAAAACCCCAGCACGCCGGGAAAGCTGGTGGGGTGTGATACGCTGAAGGATTTTGTGCTGGCAATAAAAAAACCGCGGGTCATTATCATTCTGGTAAAGGCCGGTGCGGCGGTGGATGGCGTCACACAGCAGCTTATTGAAGCAGGTGTGGACAAAAATGATATTGTCATTGATGCCGGCAACAGCTTGTGGACCGATACGATTCGCCGTGAAAAGCAATATGCGGAAAAGCTCAAATTCTTTGGTTCGGGCGTTTCAGGGGGAGAACTTGGTGCGCGATTCGGGCCGTCGCTGATGCCCGGTGGCGATCCCGAGTCATGGAAACATCTCAAGCCGATATGGGAAGCCATCGCCGCCAAGGTGGATGCCAAAACCGGCAAACCTATCGCGGGGGCCGAAGCCGGCAAGCCAGTGAGCGGTGGGGTTCCGTGCACTGCGTATCTGGGGCCTGATGGGGCGGGGCATTATGTTAAAATGGTGCATAACGGCATTGAATATGTGGATATGCAGTTGATCAGTGAGGCGTATTTCCTGCTGCGGCATTTGCTGGACCTTACACCGCCGGAATTAGCGGAAATATTCAGCCAATGGAATCTTACCGAACTGGATTCGTATCTCATTGAAATTACAGCCGATGTCCTGCAGCAGCGCGACCCGGCCAAGCCAAAAAAATATCTGGTGGACAGCATTCTGGATGCAGCCGGACAAAAGGGTACCGGGAAATGGACTTCCACCAGCGCGTTGGATATGGGCGTGCCGGCCAATTCGATTGCCGAGGCGGTTTTTGCCCGGTGCATGAGTGCGTTGAAGGAAGAGCGCGTGGCGGCATCGAAAAAACTTCGCGGCCCCAAGCTGGGCAATAAGAAGCATGGTAAAAAAATGATCGAGGCCATTCGACAGGCACTGTTCTGCTCCAAAATTTGCGCCTATGCTCAGGGCTTTCAGTTAATGTTCCAGGCGCAGCAGGAATATCACTGGAAATTTGATTTCGGAACCATCGCCAGTATCTGGCGGGGCGGGTGCATTATCCGCGCGGGGTTCCTCCAGAAAATCACGGACGCTTATACCCGCGATCCGAAACTGGTTAATCTGTTAATGGACCCTTATTTCCGCAAGCAGATCCAAAACGGCCAGGAACAGTGGCGCGAAATCGTAGCACTGGCGGCGAAAAATGGAATTGCCGCTCCGGCGTTTATGTCGGCGTTGGCTTATTATGATTCCTATCGCACCGCGGTGCTGCCGGCGAGCCTGATTCAAGCTCAAAGAGATTATTTTGGTGCTCATACCTATGAGCGGGTAGATCAACCTCGTGGAAAATTCTTCCATATAGATTGGCCGGATGGGAAACGCCCCCAAATCGGCGCGTAAGCCAGTTGGATGACTCAACCCGCTGGAGAATGTTGTGATTTCCGCCTGATTTGGCGTTAATTCGGCCATGCCCGGAAAAATGGCCACGCCCCCCCGGTGCGCCTGTCTGCGCTGATCCAAAAAACGGCTTGATGGGCGTTGAGGGGCTCGAACCCCCGACCTTACGGGTGTGATCCGTACGCTCTAACCAACTGAGCTAAACGCCCGATCACGGATGTAATATATTACTGGAACACCGCGTGGGGATCAATACCGGGGGGCAATTTGGAAAAGCTGAAAAATTATTAAAGTTATTGGGATAACTTGCCGATAACCCCTTATCGTTGAAGATTATCGGCATCGGACGCCGGAAATTTTCTCTTATGCCGAACGGGCCGTGGCTGGTTTGGTGTGAAGCATATCAAGCGAAAGGAGTCGCGCATGAGCAAACGTGAAATGATGGATGAAATCATCCGCCTGAACCGCTCGGCCGGACGGGCTTTTCTTGAAAAATTTACCGAACAGGAATTGCAGGCGTACCTCGCGAGAATATCGCAGGCCCATACCATTAATTACTTGCCGCAACTCGTGCAGATGCCGCACGCACCGTGCTGGACCTGGGCGTGATACTTCCGTTATTGGGTAACGCGAAGGGCTACCATGGTGGTGTCGTCGGTGCGGCGGTTCAGGCCTACGAAGCGGCGGGTTTCCCAGATCATGTTCTGGCAAATCTGTTCGGCGGTACAGTCGCGGTGGCGCAGCAGCGTTTCACGCACACGTGCCTTGCCGAATTTTTCTCCGCTGAAACTCACTGCGTCACTTAGACCATCGGTGTAAATAAAAATCAGATCCCCGGATTGCAACTGCAAAACTTCTTTGACGTAGCGTTCGGATGGGTCCACGCCCAGCACCATTCCGCCCGCAGAGAGATCCTGGATTTTCCCATCACGCACCAGCAGGGCAGGGTCATGCCCCGCGACGCAGTAGGTCAGTTGTCGGCGGGCATAGTTTAACGTGCCGTACCAGAGGGTAATAAATTCGTTGCTGCGGGTGTCGGCGACCATGGCTCGGTTTACCCGTGCGATAATTTCATCGAGATCATATATATCGTTGGCGTAGGCACGTATGGCCGCCCGGACGGAAGCCATTAACAGCGAAGCCGGCAGGCCCTTGCCCACCACATCTGCCACGGCAATACCCAATGTGGAGGTTCCAAATTCGATGAAGTCGTAAAAATCTCCACCGAGTTCAAAGCACGGGGCGTAGAGCGCTGCAATATCAAACCCGGGCACGACCGGTGCTCCGGCGGGAATCATCCGGCGTTGAACCTCGGCGGCAATCTGAACCTGCCGCTGGAGGCGTTCTTTTTCCACGGTTTCCTGTTGCAGGCGGGCGTTTTCAATGGCGGCGGCGGCCTGTCCCGCAATGGATTGCAGGAGCTTGACTTCGAAATCCGAAAATTCCTTGCGTTCAGCGGTATAAACGCGCAACACGCCGATGGGGCGGTCTTTATAAATCAAGGCAGTGCAGAGCACGGAAACAATTCCCTCCCGGCGACCATCATCGCGGTATATGATACGCTGATCTGTGGCGATATCGGGAATGTAGACGACCTTGCCTTCCAGGGCCTCGCGGTCAATGCCGCTTTGGCGCAGCATGATGGGGCCTTTCTGGAGGTAAGCTTCTGAGAGGTTGTAAACGCTCTTAATGACCATTTCGTCGCGCTGGTCGTCCAGCAGTCGCAACGAGCACGCTTTTACGTTCAGTGCCTCGGTGACGCTCAACGTCACGCGGTCCAGGGTTTGCTGAAGGCCGCGGGCTTCGGTGAGCATATTGGAGATATTGAAAAGTGTGGATAATTCCACGATGCGGCGGCGCAACTGAATTTCCTGCTCGCACAGCCGCGATATGGCATTGGCCAGAAGATATAAAAATTGAACGCCCGCGGTCCGCTGCACCACGGATTCCTGGTTAAGGGTGTCGATAACGGTGCGGACCTGCGCGGGCGGCAATTGCAATTTGGCAGCCAGTTCGTTAATGGCGGCGGTGCGCACCGGTGTGACTTTGGCGGGTTCAATGACAATGCTGCCCAGGCGTTGCCCGCGCACCACGATTGGAGCGGAAAATGGTTGGTCCAATGCGGTGTCGCCCTTGGCAGAGTGTGATGCGGCGATCGCGGCGGAGCGCGTCTGAAAACGCTTGCTCACCGTGGTATGCGTAAGCGGGACGCCCTGCGAATCAAGGATGGTGGCCTTGACGCGCGCCACCGACGCCAGAGAATCCTGAATATCCTGCAACGTGGCCGCATCAATGTAATCAGTCAGGCGCGCAGACGCCTCAATACCGGCCGCAACGGATGAAGCAACCACGGGATTAAGATCCGTGCGCACAGCCTCCTCATCCGCATTCAAGCGGCTTAGATCCTGTGCGTGGGAGGTGTCAAATTGCGTCACGGCTTCCCCGATCGTGCTGGGCCGGCGGCTTTGACAGGAGCCGCCTTGGTCCACGCCTTCTGAAGGATCGCGGGCCATGGGCCGCTGTTTTTCCAGTTGGCCCATTGATGAAGGGTGGATTTAAGTTCCACGCTGCGCCCGGTTTGATAATCGATGTAGGCCAGTAAAAATGCCGCAAGATTGCTTTTCTGTGTGAACATCCGGTGCAGTTGCCGATGGGAGGCCTGCAGGGAGGCGGAAGGCAACAGCGCCTTGAAGTCGTAGCGCAGGGCCGCCAATTCCGGATGGCGTCCAAAGACAAATTTCAAATTATACGCGGCACTTTGATAAAGGCCTGCAGCCAGTTCAGCATTGGCTTGTCCGACCAGCGGCAGAGCATTGCCCGGCTGCAATTCGATGGCGCTTTGATAATTTTCAATCGCGGAAACAAAGCGGCCGGTTTTCTGGTCGGCCTGAGCTTGGCGCATTAACCGGCCAAAATTTCCCGGCGTTCCACCCGCCAGGGAACTTAGCGGGGCCACGCTCTGGCCGGCCTGCAATTGACTGGTCAAATTATTGGAAATGCTGCCATCGGCACCGATGCCGGACGGCATGCCGGCTTCCATCGGGCCGTTGGAGGCGTTAAGCGGTTGGCCCTGTCCGATGCCGTTGGATACACCAATCAGGCGTTTAGAGGTAATTGGAGCAATAGGCAGCCCGGTAATCGGGTCGATGGTCAGGGTGGCGTCATGCGATTTGGGTGTTAAATCCGTCTGCGTCATGGCCGGTTTTCCGGGCAACCCCGGCGCTGTAATGCTGGAGGGCTTACCCCCCGCGAGTTCAGTGAGCAACTGTTGATACAGGCCGCCTCCGCCATTAATTTTACCGGGTTGGTTACCGTTATTAACGGCACCGTTAAGCGCTTGGCCCGTGGAGCGAACAGCTTTGATCTGATTCGCGTTTCCATCGATGGCATGAGCACGGGTAGCCTGGCTTGTGCCCACATTAATGGGCGTGAAACTGTTAAACGAATTGTCACTATGCGTTGGATTTTCCCGGCCGGATACTTTACTGCTTTGCGAGGCGAGGCCAAACGGATTGGTGAGCCGCCCGGAAATCGGTTGTTGTATGCTGACTTGCCGTAAGCCGAACAACGGGCTGATTTGTCCCACAACGCCGGCGGTTGTCCCCATGGGAACAGCTGCAGAGCCGGGTGCAGTGTAAGCAGAGACGCCGGTCCCCGGCATAAGCGCTGCGGGATTCTGAGCGTTATAAGGTGATGCATAAGCTGGATTCGTATAAGCTTCACCGTTAATGGCGTACGGCGAATAGGGATTACCCCCCATGCCAACAGGCGTTTGAACTAAAGCGCCTTGAGAACTCATAAGCCCCTGCGAACCCAACGTAGAATTTACGTCAGAGCTGGGCACGCCTGAGCTGATGGCGTTGACGTTATACAGCGGCACCGCTGAGGGCGGAACATTGCTTCCAAAAGATGATTGCCCAATCTGTGGAATGCGGGCAAAGGTTGTGGCCCCATCGGGCAGCGTCACCGGCACCACTTGATAATTCACGCGCGGGACCGAGTTATACATTCCGGTATTGGAGTTGGCGTATCCTACGGCGTTAGGATTCATCGGCACATATCCCGGAATTGGACTGTTGCTGCCGCCGGAACCGACCTGATTATTGGCATCCAGAGCATTGCCGGTTTGTACCATAACCTGCGCCGAAGCCGGCTGTGCACCACTGGCTGAAAGCGCGTAAATTGCTGCCAGCATCAACATGCCGCCCAGACTTAACGGCCCGCGCAAAGATCGCAGGGGGCATGGCCGCCGATCTCTGCCGGCCCTGGATCGTTGCGTTACCACTGAATGTACACGTGCAAGTTTCATGATGGACTCCTCATTTCAGTTATCAGTCTCACCCTCATCATTATACTTCGGCATAGAGGAAAAGTTTCAACAATTGAAACTTAATTTTTCAAATTCCTTTTGTGTTTAACATTGCCCCGCCGGGTGGCCCGCACACAATATATGATAACACCGAACTTGTTTTTCGCAAAAGGATATGTTTTAGGTCATTCCGGCGGTATTATGGGGCGTCAGGAACATTATGCCATAAAAATGATTTCAAGACTGGACGTTCGCAAAATGTTCTGTATAGTATCCAAACAGATGCCTTACGGATTTTCTCAAGGAAGAGGTCGTAATGTTCCGACATAGTATAAAGCAGGGCACCAGGAGCGGTGCTTTAAGTCACCGGGCGTCCTGGTCAGCGTCAGGTTTCGCGGCGTGTGCAATTTGGAAAGGAGTCCAAGCCTATGATTACCAGCATCTTGAATTGGAAAACATCAGGAGTTGTCGGGCCCAACGCGCGCGGCAACAGCAAGCCCGCACCTTCCGCCGTGGTGCCCATCCCCAATCGCAATGGGATGAAAATTTATCGTATTCAGACCGGCAAACTGCTGGCGAACGGCGATCTTGCGATTGCCAAGTCGCTGCGGCAGATGGAAGTTCCGCTGTGCACACTGGGGCCTGGCGGAGAATATGTGGTGGACTGGTTCCCCCATCGATATCGGCCGCAGACATTGGAAGATCAGGACAGCGCCGGCGACGAAATATTTTCGCCGTTGAAACTTCTATTTCGAGAATTGCGGGACGTCTTTTTAGGAATTCATCCAGGGCGAATTTATCGCAGCGAAGCCCAGCCCGATTTGCTGGAGCCGTGCCCGGCATGTCGGCAGACGAGCCAGTATTCGCCTTGGACCCCAATCTCTTCGTTGATGGCCGCCGCCAAGACCACTGCCCGCCAGGTACGGAAAGCCGGAGCATTTCCGATGCCAGTACTGGCAAAGCTGCCGATGGAATCGGCGAGAAAAATAACGCGCCCGGGGATATCGGCAGCGGCAATAACCGGCTCTGGAACACGCCTTTATATGGAGAACAATCATGACACCAACGCCGAAGCAATTGGCGATTCTTACTGCTATCCGCGACTTTCGGCTGCGGCAGGGCTTTTCGCCGACGATGCAGGAACTGGCCGATCAGCTCGGCGTGTCCAAGGTCACCGTGTTCGAGCACGTTCAGGCCCTGGAACGAAAAAAGCTCATCCTGCGCGAACCGCACAAGGCACGCTCTTTGACTGTGCATCCGGCAGTGAAGCTGCCTGAGCCATGGAATCAACACAGCCAGGCGACTGACTTTCCGATGGCCGGTTCCATCGCGGCGGGCTATCCGATTGAAGCAGTGGAGAATCCCGACACCATCAGTCTTGGAGATATGTTTGCATCACGCTTCGGCACGTTCGCGCTGCGGGTACGCGGCGATTCAATGATAGAGGATCATATTACCGATGGTGATCTGGTCATTGTTGAACAGCGCTCAACGGCGCGCGATGGGGAAACCGTGGTGGCTCTGCTTTCCGACGGGGCGGCCACGCTGAAGCGTATCTACCGCGAAAAGAATCGGGTTCGATTGCAGCCCGCCAATAAATCCATGGCTCCCATTTACGTGGATTCCGATGTGACGATTCAAGGCGTCGTCATTGGCGTGCTTAGGCCGTATGCGCGCTAACGAAGTCGGTCGCCCGGGAACTTACCATTCACCAGAATAAAAGGCCTTAAATGCGGCCAAAAAACGATTTTTCACGAAAAAATGTGAAGCGTTTCGATTGACTTAACCGCATTAAGCCGATATGTTAATGAATCTTGGCACTTTGCGCGGAGAGCTTTCGCGATAAGTGAATAACAAGAGGGTAAAACAGTTGGTTTTCGGCAGTTGATGGAGTGTACATGTCCGTTAAGAAAGTAATCAAAACCAAGCCGGGAAAGTATGCCCCCAAGGCGATCATCAAAGCGAAACCCAAGGCCAAGCCAAAGCCGGGGGCCAAAATTATGAAAGGTACGCAAAAGAAAGTTGCCGCCAGTACGTCGGTGAAGGCACGCAGTAAAGCGTCCGCGTATAAAGTTGTCCGCGTGGGCAAGGCCGCATCCCGGCCGGAGCCGTCACGGGCGGCAAAAAGTCGCAACATTCCTGATGCCCGGCAATCCAAGCCGGTGAACAGCAAAGCGATTAACGGCAGTGCTCATCGGCTCAACGGCTCAACCGGCGGTGGGGCAACGAAAATACCGGCAGTCAAACTTTCCAAAACCGAATTAGAGAATTTCCGCACACTGCTGCTGGAAAAGCGTCGAGAAATTCTGGGTGATGTCGGGTCGATGGAAAGCGAAGCCTTCCGAAATCAGGACAATCATTCCAGCAGTCCCATGCACATGGCGGATGTTGGAACTGATAATTTTGAACAGGAATTTACCCTGGGCCTGATTGAAAGCGAACGAGAGCTGCTGAAGGAAATTCAGGAAGCCATCGCCCGGATAGAGGATGGCACGTTTGGCGTGTGCGTCGCGACCGGCAAAATCATCGGCAAAGCCCGGTTGGAAGCCAAGCCATGGGCCAAATACTGTATTGAATATGCCCGAATGCTGGAAAGCGGAATGCTGCCGCGTAATGGCCATGAAAACACGATCGTGGAAATGTCGGATGAAGAAGACGAATAAATAAATATTGTTTGACTGAATTGTTTCGGCTGGACGGCATCATGAATCAACCCATCAGCTCGGTTTCCCACGTGCCTGAACCGTCCGATTCCTCACCGGTTACCGCTGCCCATGCGGTAATTCCATTAGCGAAATCATCTCCGGTTGCGTGGCTGCGATTTGTGTTCCTTGCCGTGTGTGGGCTGACTGCGGATTTATGGACTAAGCATCTGGCGTTTGCCAAGCTGGGTTACGGGCCAGGTTCCCATCATGTGGTTCTGATTCCGGATGTTCTGCAACTGCGTACCACATTGAATCCGGGAGCCGTTTTCGGCGTCGGGCCGGGTTTGGCTCCCCTGTTTATTCTCATCAGTCTTGTGGCAATTGGTTTTGTAGTCTATGTTTTCATGAACACGCAACGCCGCCAATGGGTGATGCATAGCGCGCTGGGGCTGATTCTGGCAGGGGCCATGGGTAATTTGTATGATCGTGCTTTCAATGGCGGCAAAGTGCGGGATTTTATACTTCTGCACTATTGGCCATGGATATTTAATCTTGCGGACGCCATGCTGTGCATCGGTGTACCGCTGCTTGTTGCCTGCTGGCTGTTTCAGGGTGCGCAGATGCACGCTGCGCTGCAGGATTAACGGTCGCAGGCTGCGGAGGCAGGACCGTTATTTGAAAGTCCCAGTTACGAGGTGATGGGTCATTATGGATACAAATTACCCGGTTGAAATTGTTATTGGATTGCTGGTGCTGCTGGGGTTGCTTTATCTGGCCCATCATGAGCGTACCGCGGGAATGCCCGCGTTACGGCAGACGGTCCAGCATGTTGTTCCTATGGCCGTCCATACCAGCAAATAACCCTGAATTTGGAAATGCGGATGAAAAATACGAGTTGGTCTATTTCCGAACTGGTTCAACGCATTGAATTCAAAAAAGCGATTGTCGGCGTCATTGGCCTGGGGTATGTCGGGCTGCCTCTGGTAAAAGCCTTTTCCGATTCCGGTTTTACCACCATCGGTTTTGATGTCGATGATGCCAAAGTTCGGATGTTGAACTCCGGCAAAAGCTACATTCGCCATATTTCTCCGAAAATCATTGGCACACTTGTGCGCGACGGCCATTTCACACCCACCATTGATTTTTCCCGCATGGCCCATTGCGATGCGCTGATTATCTGTGTTCCCACGCCGCTGACTGTTAACCGTGAGCCGGATATGCAGTATGTCTCGGGAACTGCCGAGGCGATCAGCAAATATTTACGCCGCGGGCAACTGATTGTTCTCGAATCCACCACCTATCCAGGCACGACACGCGAAGTTGTATTGCCGGTACTTGAGGCCGGCGGGCTAAAATCCGGAAAGGATTTTCTTCTGGCCTATTCGCCGGAGCGGGAAGATCCGGGCCGCAAGGATTTTCAGACGATCGATATTCCCAAAGTTGTCGGCGGCATGGATGCCGGTGCATTAAAAGCCGCCTGTGCGCTTTACGGTCAAGCCGTTAAAACCGTGGTGCCGGTGGAAAGTTGTGAAATTGCCGAGGCCGGAAAGATACTGGAAAATTGCTACCGCTGTATCAACATTGCGATGATCAATGAATTAAAAATAATTCTTGACCGCATGGGTATTGATGTATGGAAAGTCATCGCCGCCGCGAAAACCAAACCGTTCGGGTTTCAGGCGTTTTATCCCGGTCCGGGCCTGGGCGGCCACTGCATTCCCATTGATCCATTTTATCTAAGCTGGAAAGCCAAACAGTACGATGTTACGGCGCGCTTTATAGAATTAGCCGGCGAGTTGAATACCGCGATGCCATATCATGTAATTAGTAAAGTCGCCGAGGCGCTCAATGATGTGGGACGTGCCATTCGCGGATCCCGCATTCTGGTGTTGGGGCTGGCGTATAAAAAAGATGTGGATGACCTGCGCGAGTCGCCATCGGTTGTGCTTATTGAGCAGTTGAAGCACCGGGGCGCACGCGTGGATTACAATGATCCGTTTATTCCGCGGACCCATCCCCAGCGGCAGCATGATTTGAAGATGAAGTCCGTTGCGCTGACGGCTGCCAATCTCAAGCGGTATGACCTTGTGCTGATCGCGACGGATCACTCGCTATATGACTGGCGTTTTATCGCACAGCACGCCCGGCGTATCGTAGACACACGCAACGCCATGGCGGGTATCCGCCTGGGCCGCGGCAAAATTACCCCGGCCTGAGCCGGCAAAACCTCTGGACGCATTGAATAAAACAGGCCGGATTGCTTCCAACCGCAAAAAAACAGGTAATCCCCGTATAATCATTCTGTTGTGACCGTCGCAATTGTGAGGAGTATTGGAATGAATCGCCGATATCTGCTGCCTTTTAAAACCAAACGCCTGCCGCAAATTCACACCGATATATTGATCATCGGCGGGGGTGTGGCCGGCTTGCGGGCGGCGGCGGCAGCGGCGGCAGAATCACTGGATGTGCTGGTGGTGTCCAAGCATCAGTTGTCGGAATCCAACACGTATTACGCGCAGGGCGGCATTGCCAGCGTGATGCAGGCGGATGACAGTTTTCAGAGCCATATTGAAGATACGCTGACGGTGGCATGTGGGCTGGGTGACAGGCCGGCAGTGGAAACGGTGGTAAGGGAAGGCCCGGCGCGCATTGAAGAGCTGATACGGTGGGGGGCGAATTTTGACCGTGAAACGGACGGCCGGCTGGCCTTTGCCCGCGAGGGAGGGCATTCCTTTGCGCGAATTGTCCACGCCCTGGGCGATGCCACCGGGCGCGAATTGGCCAACTGCCTCATGGGAGTGGTTCGCAGGCATGAGCAAGTATCGATACTTGAGCATACGTTTGTTCTGGATTTAATAACGCAGGAGAATCGTGTTCTGGGCGCTCTGGCATGGAATCAGCAACGCGGATTATTTGTCATGTTCGGGCGCAAAACCCTGTTGGCCAGCGGCGGAGCCGGAGCTTTATATCGCGAAACAACCAATCCCTCCATTGCCACCGCCGATGGGCACGCCATGGCCTGGCGGGCGGGAGCGACACTTCGAGATATGGAAATGGTACAATTCCATCCCACGACCATTTACATTGCCGGCTCGGCGCGATCGCTGGTCAGTGAAGCGGTGCGGGGTGAAGGAGCCAGACTCATTGATAGAGCCGGGTATCATTTCATGCCGGATTATCACCCGCAGGCGGATTTGGCTCCGCGCGATGTGGTTTCGCGCGGCATTATGGCGCAGATGGCCAAAACCCGCACAACGCATGTATTTCTTGATTGCCGCCACATCAGCGAAGAAGCATTCAAAATACGATTTCCGGGTATTTACCAGGTGTGCATGCAGTTCGGCATTAACCCCTCTCGGCAACCCATACCGGTGCATCCCAGTGCCCATTACATGGTGGGGGGGGTGGCGTGCGACCTTCTGGGACGCACGGATGTTGAAAATTTGTACGCCATTGGTGAGGCCGCCTACAGCGGTCTGCATGGAGCCAATCGCCTTGCCAGCAATTCACTTATTGAAGCGCTGGTTTTTGGTAAGCGAGCCGGCGAGGACGCTGCGGCGGCGTTGGCGGGGCACAGCCGTTCTCTGGAAGTTCCGATCGTCGCAGCGGAAATTGTCCCCAGTGAACGTACGGAATTCGACATTCAGGATGTCTTCGGATCCTTGCGATCTTTAATGTGGCGCAATGTCGGCATTGAACGTGTCGGGCCGCGACTGGACGAGGCACTGGAAATCATTGATTTCTGGTCGCATTATCTGCTGGACAAAGTATTTGATAAGCCCACGGGCTGGGAATTGCAGAACATGCTGCAAATGTCGCGGCTGATTTCGGCGGCTGCAGGTGTGCGGCAGGAAACGCGCGGCGTGCATTACCGCACAGATTATCCCGAACGCGATGACCGCAACTGGAAATGTCACCTGGATTGGCGGGCCATGTCAAAAATCCCGATGAAAATCGCGGTGAATAACGAATCCGCGGACGCCACAGGCAGTGTGCCATGAAAGTAGATAATCCGGCCCCAAAGCTGCGCGACTGAATTTGAGATTCAGTTTTGACTGAGCCTCGGCAGCGCCGAGATAATTTTGTTGCATCGCTCCCAGATTTTAACCGCTAACTCGCTGAATCGAGTCACCTCTTGGGAAGTGAAAGACTTCGGTATCGCCGGTGCGGTCCAGTCGCCGTTCGCGTTTTGGAACGGGCATTCTGTGTTCCGCTGGTGAGGTGCCCCCGGCACCGGCCTGCGCGGCGCAAAACTGGATAGGATTCTGCTTTCTTCGCGATGGTACTCATTGAATAATTCGGCTATCTTATCGTGGATCTCGCCAAGGTTCTTGGGGTCAAGCGAGTGTCGAATGACTTGCGCCAAGCGGTCCACGTCATGTTTGTAATAATGGCTGGTGGATATCTGGGTGATTTTGGCATGTTGCGGGCCTGCATTATGGTGCAGGCTTCTCAGCCCGCTCGATCGGATCCTTGTGAATGGTTGCAATTTCTATAATATTTCAAAGTGTTCATACGCCATTTTCCATGCTTGTTTGGCGGCTTCGGGGCGGTAGGACTCTCTGCGATCACTGGCGAAGGCATGGGGGCCGTCGAACAGGGCCAGGGTATAGCGTTTCTTATGTCTGCCGAGAGCTTCCACGATGCGCGCATGTTCTTCGGGCGGAATGTGTGTATCTTGGCTGCCATACGCGAGAAACAGCGGGGCGGTGAGGTTGGTGAGATTTTCCTCCGTAAGCAGGCTGGTGCGGCCCATGCGATCCGGTGCCACGGGGGCGATGGAGCCGCCGTAAAAACAAACTGCGGATTTAATTCGTGCACCGAGTTTACATGCAGCCATAAAGCTGATCCGCCCGCCCATGCAAAACCCAATAATGCCGCATCGCGAGGTGTCCACCTCCGGTTGATTCGTGAGGTGGTCGATGCTTTGTGTGATGTGCTGAATAATAACGCCGGAATCGAGATTTTTGGCGGTGTCCATGGCACCTTGAATATCGGTATAACTGAATACCTTGCCGTCAAATAAATCCGGTACAACCGCACAATAACCATTTTGTGCAATCTGCGTCGCAACGGACTGAAAATGCTCATTAAGCCCGAAGACTTCAAACACCACAATAATCAGCGGACGTTTTGTCGCGCCGATGGGGTGCGCATAAAACGCCCGACGGCTGGGAACTGGTTCAATCCATGTGGTATGTATTTCATTGGCCATAGACGAATACCTCCTTAGGACGTACCAAATAGTCTAACACGGTGCCCCGCATAGCGCAACGACTCCCCCGCGCTCGTGACACCGCATTCGATACGCTTGAACGCAACTGTGGGTGCGAAAAAAGCGACAGCTAATATTTATTTTGCTGCAGCAATGGCCCCGGCGTAATCCGGTTCTTGCCCGATTTCCGGAACTAACTGCACATACTTAATTGTTCCGGTGCCATCAGCTACGATCACCGCTCGGGCCAGCAGGCCGGCCAACGGTCCGTCCGCAATCGTTAATCCGGTGAGATTGCCGAACTCCGGATGGCGGAATGTTGAAAGCGTCACAACGTTTTTAATTCCCTCCGCCCCGCAAAAGCGGTTTTGCGCAAACGGAAGATCCGCGGAGATACACAACACTGTGGTGTTGGCAAGACCTGCCGCATCAACATTAAATTGGCGAACCGAGCGGGCGCAAACCGATGTATCAATACTGGGAAATATGTTGAGGATGATCGTCTTTCCCGCCAGTTCCGGGGATTTCAATAAACTTAAGTCCGATTTGGTTAAGATAAAAGCCGGAAGCTTTCCGCCCACTTTTGGAACGTCGCCAACGGTGTGAATAGGACTGCCTTTGAAAGTAATATTAGCCATTACAAACTCCTTGTGGTTGGTCAGAATTCCACTATCGGCCAATGCCGATTTTCGCCGCATCATTCTAAACGCATTTCTGTTTTTCACCAACCGGCCGCCGCGGAAACGGCCGCCGCGGAAATCCTTGCAATAGATCTTCTCTGACCATACACTTTCAATACAAAAGCCGCTTCGAAAATCGGCAGATGCAGTGGGATCGCGGCGGCAATATCCAGGGTATAGGAAATGGAGAATTCTGTCATGGGCAAATTGTGCCAGCGATTGCTTTCCCGAAATTACATTGGGGTGGTGTTTTCGGCCATTTTTACTGTGGGCCTTTTCCCCGGTAAAGCAAGCACGGCCCAGGCGGCATCAGCGGCAATACCCAATGCGACGATACATGTTAATGCGCCCAAGGGCGATTATCTCTTTACGTCAGCATCGCCGGCATGGACATT
>JAKBCC010000160.1 GCA_021808105.1 Planctomycetota bacterium | reverse complement strand
CCGCCGAGGGCCCGGGTCTGGTTTGGAAGTTTTCGGCGTTCATTAATTACGCACAGCGCACTTTGTTTTATTTCCATCGATAATTGTAAGTATATATAAATGCCAGAGTTAGAAAATATATTAAAAGAAATTAAAAAAAAATCATAAAAAATACTTGACAGATCAGTGAATTGGATATATATGCTCATTATAGGTCAAGGGAGTGGCCGGGAGAGTCACGTTCACAATTTGCTGTGTGACACCCCCAAGTGATGCTCCATCCTCAAACCGATGGAGTTCAGAAAGCGTGCTTTTGCCTGACGATGCTCACGCATCGGCGCATTGGCTCGCAAATTACCAAAACGAATGTCGCCCGGACGGAAACGTTCAGGGGCATCGCGGGTTTTCGGCCGCATTTCCCGGCTGGGTTGTTCCAGCCGGCCGGCCATGGAAATCCATTTGGTTGGATGAGCAGGCCGCATGGCCGAACATTTCCTGCGCCATGCCGTGCCCGCTCGGAAGCAAAGGAGACTGCAATGAGTGGTAGAATCGGAAAGACTGGAATTGGATTGGCGGGGATGGCGGTGGCAGCCGTATTCGGCCTCGGAGAGGTATCTCAAGCCGGGACAGTGGTTGTGTCACCACCCAACATGGATGGATGGGCATTCCAATTCTGGGATAGCAATGGGAAGCCTATACAGGCCGGAAGTGGGGACGTCGCGCAGATGGTCACCGGCCCGGCCGCTCCTCCCTTGGGCACTGGGAGCGCCGAATTAGCGCTTTCCCCAACGGATGGAAATGCGGGGGACGCGGCGCTCATCTACACCAACGCCTATAACGGGACGAAGTTGTCCGAGATCACCGCTTTGAGCTATTCCACATATGATGCCTACAATAACGGCCAGCAACTTCCCTATATGCTATTAAAAGTTACGACTGGCGACTCAAGTTATCCAACTGACTCCATCTTCTTTGAACCCCCGTACCAAACGGTGAGCACGGGAAATTCGACGCTACCTGACCAAGGTGCGACGACGATGTCCACTTGGCAGACATGGAACGCAGAAAAGGGCGGGTGGTGGGCCGACAGCGCCTATAGCAGCAAGGCTCCTGACTACAAGCTGATGGGGCCGGGGTCGGGCGGCACCTACGGTACTGTTCAATCGATCAACACTTATCTCAGCTACCCTGGTTTTTCCAACGCGACGATTGAAGGCATCTACCTGATCGTTGGCTGGGCAGGGGGAGGAAGCTATGGCAGCCATCCCTATAGCTACCAAGGATATGTTGATAATGTGTCTATCGGAACCTCCACGGGAACGACAACTTACGATTTCGAGGCCACTCCGATTCCCGCCAGCGCCGGCTTAGTCGGGGTTGGATCGCTGGCGCTGCTGGGGGGCGCAGCCTTGCGGCGGCGGATGGCGGCGAAGCTTTAAGAGCAGAGCCTTCGTGTGCCGCATGTGCACCGTGCGGCACGCGAATGGCATCATTTGACCCACCAGCGGCAACAGGTGCGGTGCCAATCGCGGCACCGCACCTGTTTGATTATTCCCGATCCAGGTGCGTAGCGGCTGGCGTCTGCGGCTATTGCCGGCGCAGCCGACGGTGTGCTTTGCCAACACAACAACGCGTTATCCTCCGCCGGCCACAACCGTCCATGGACCGCCACAATCCGGGCCACAGCAAATCTGTAGATAATCAACTGGCGGAATGCGGGAATAAAATTACCGAAACGCTTTACCCGGTGCGGTCACAGCGAATGGCGAGGCGTCCCGGATTAATCCAGGGACATCCAGAATGCTGTCAACGAATTCCGATCCTTCAATCTCTCCGAAGCAGTAGATCAGCAGGCACACCCGATGTCCCCGGATTCTCCTGCTCACCCGCTCTACCCGCACCGGTTCCACCCTCACCTGTTCCGCGGCCGCAGCCGCCGTTGCAGTGCAGGCATACGATGCCTTTGATGCAGGCATGAAAAGAAGGCACCCTGCCGCGGGCCGACAATACACCATTCGCGGCGTGCCGCTGCGGGTGGATAGGGCATCACGCCATTACGCGCAATCGCACGGGAAAAGCATCAATCAGGCGGCGGTGGATATCCTCGCCACGGGCCTGGGATTGCCGCACCGGAAAATCCGCCACCACGATCTGGATTTTATGGCAAATACATGGAAGGAAGATTCCGATCTTGACGCCGCCATAGCCGCGCAGGATCAGGTTGATCCGGAAATGTGGCGGTGAAGGCGTGCGAATATCCCTGGACACTTTACCCGCGACAAACATTTCACCGCCCTTCCCCAATTGACAATATGCTGACTAAAAAACTCAGCCACCGCGCTGCTACGGCAAGATCAGCGGCCATTCGTCCAAATGGAACCTCAGACACTGAAATTGAATAGTCCAGGCAACCCCAAGGGAATTTGGCCTGCGGACAGCTTGGGCAGCGGATCGCAGCCGAATTTTATATCTTCCACGGCGGCTGAGTTGGACGCCATCTCGAAACGCCAGTGCCCTGCTGCTCGGCCACTCAGCTGCTCCAAACACCGCGCATTTGCTGAGTCACCGGGGTGATTCTGTGTGCAAGATTGTGATGGCCGTTAGGCGCAGGCTTTGAGCAGGTCGCGCACGAAACCCGCCACGTCGGCCTGGGTCGGTTCGTCGGCTCGCCCGAATAGGAATTCCGCTACCCGTCGCGGACCAAGGGAATTGAAGCCATGGAAGTCGTTACGCAGGTGGTTCATGGCCTCTTGGGCAGAAGGATCGGCAAGAAGCGGCCGCAATTCCGCCGCCACGTCAGCTATGCCCTGGCCGTAGCTGCGCAGCAGGTAGAACAGGTCATAGGCATCCTTGTTCTCCCCCCGGATGTGGAAGGCCAGAGCCTTCAGTACAACAAATGCACCGGCCCCGCAGACCCGTACTTGTCGCCCACCGACGACATCTTCACCGGCGATAGTCTGGCCGGTGAGCGTAATGAGCTTGTTGTTCTCAAACGCCAGGTGCAAACCCGGTGCCACGATTGCGCCCCAATCAGCTGTGAGTGAGAAGATCGAGCCCGGCTTCTGTCCCCTGTCCTGCGGCTCGATGAGGAAATCCACCGTCACGGGTGGATCGCTGATCCGCCAGCGCTGGCGGGTGGGTTTGCCTTCGTCGTTCTTATCCGGCTCAAATCCTGCGTTCCGCAGGCGCTTGACTACTTCTCGGTAGCGTTCTTCGTTGACCAGTGCGAACGCCAGCCCCAGATCAAGGTCCATCGTGCCGACATATGCCGTGACGTTCTGCGGTAGATTCTGCTGATCGATCAGGAGCGTTGGTGCCAGCCCGCCGATGACCACCAATTCGGGCATCAAATCGCCCAGCTTGGTCGCCAGGTAAAGGCATGTGGCGTGGACCCTGGCGACCTGCCCAGGAGAATAACCTGCGGCGGTAGTGGGCTTGTCAGACATGGCTCACCTTGCCAAAGAGCGTCTGACGCAGTGACTCGGCCGCTTCTGCCGACCGTTCGGGATGGTCCTTGAGGTCCAGATACACCTGGACAGGATGGGCACAACAGATGCCGTCACGCTCCACCGCGCCATCAAACACGCCCGCGTCGTTGGGCACAACCAGCCATATGTTCTCCCCGCGTTCCTCCTGGCGGAACCCCATCGCCTGCTGCGCTTCGGCCGATGGCATGCTGGCCACGTAGATGGCTGCCAGGCGGAACCCTGCGAACTGGTTCAAGAGCCAAGCTCCCGCCAGGCCGGTGGCTGCATACTCCAGCCCGTCGTGGCGCAGGCGGCTGGATAGCCGATGCAACACTTCATCGCCCGAGCGCGCGGCGATGTGACCGCGCACAACTCGATGCCGTGAGAAATCGTAAGCCTCACGCCACGCCGCGAGCAAAGCCCGCGGATCGCGCGGCTTGATCCCGCCGCTTGAGGAGCGAACCACCAGGTCCTGCTGCTGCATATGCCGCACGATCCGGCTGGTGAAACCTTCATCCAAACCGGCGGCCTTGGCGAGCTCCCGCTGGGTGAATTCCCGCTCCGGGTCCATGAGCAGCCAGCGGGCGATGCGGGAGCTCTTGGGGGCAAAGACGGTCTTGGGGCGTCCTGATCGTTTATACCTGTTGGGTTGACCCAGAACGCTCACCCGCAGCCCTGGTGCCACTAGATGGGCATTGCCGGAGAGGTCCAGCCAGCAGATGCCGGCATCCTCGCAGATCTTCCTACCCACCTCCCCGATATAGGGGGCGACCACCAGGGGGATCAGTTTGGTGCGAGAACCGGCTGCCGCCCGCTGGACCAAGCGTACCGCCGCACCAACCTCAGCGGCATCCCCGCGCGACTTGTACTCGACGGCAAAGCGGTATCCTGCCGCTCGCACCAAGAAATCGAGGTCAACGCTGCCCGATAATAGCGACTCGGGCTGGGGCTCAACCTGGTCTGGCGAGAGCGATAAAAACTCGGCCAGGCGGCGTTGGATATCGCGCAGGATGGTCTGTTCGATCCGGGCCATGTTGACAAAATACACCAGCTTGATCACGGGGTCAAGTTGCCTATTTTAAGCAAGTTGGATGACTCCGCCCGCCTTAGCCGCCTCCGGCTCAACATCCCGTCCCGCTCCATCATCATGGTCGGGACCGCTCGGTTCAGCAGATCAGACGTCCTCGTGTCTCTCAATCAGAGCCCAGATCGGTAACCTCAGGCACATTCCTGAACGTCTCCTGCAACCCCTGTCCTTCCGGTCTCAACTCGCGGGTGTTCGCACCGTGGTCCAACGGCATGGTTCGTTATTTACGTGCGGAGGTGATGGACTATGAAACAAAACACCAGGCGTGATCTGCTTGTGCCCGGTGAAATATAAAACTCTCTACCCTATACCCCGCCCCGGCGATGCAAGTCCGCCGGGGCGGAGTTTTTTGGCAGGCGCAACGGCTCGTGAGCGGTTTCAGTTTCCCCAGTGCGGCCTTATACTTATCAGAGTGATCGAACCTTTTGCGCGGGCACGCATTGGCCCGGTAGCCAAACAAGCCGCTGGCCATGCGTAAGGCTATTTTGGTGCGGGGTAAACCGGATGAAATGGAACTTGGACAAACTGGGCACCGGAGTTGTTGCGGCACTGTCGATCCTCGTTTGCCTGTGCCCGGCGACGGCGGATAATTTGGCGGCGGCGCGGCTGCAACGCATTGCGGCGGCGAGGGCGACGCTGGCCAAGAACAAGGAGTTGGCTTGGCAGGGCGTCATTACCGCTGACCGTAACGAACTTGCGGACCTGCACAAGGCCAGTATCGCCGCCATGCGGGCGGAAAATGCGCAATCGGTTGTGACCATCCAGGGTTTCATAGCTGCTGTGCGCCGGCGGCTCGACGACGAGAAAGCAGGACGGCCATTTCCGCCGGGATTCCACGTTCCCGAAACGTATGCCGGGACCGATCCGGTCATGGCCAGGGCGGAGAAGCGCCGGGACGTGTTGGTGACTGCGGCCGAGGCGCAACTGGCCAAGGCGGAAGTCGCATTCCGGCATGCAGTGCTTTCCGCCGATCGCCATGAGATCATGGAAATCAAGAACCGCGTGCAGGCCGCAATGAAATCTCTTGATGCACACGCGGTCGTGATGGATATGCACCGTCTCAAGCTGGCCAATGCACAATTAAGATCCGACCTGTCATCGCGATCCGAGAGATCGCAGGCCCACCATACCTCAGGGATATTCGGCCCGGATCTTGCTGGGAAACGGATTATATTTGTCCTCGACCGCTCGGGTGCCGCCGTTGGAAAACTGTACCTGCTGCGCTCGATTGTGGAACGTGCGATGAACTCCCTATCGCCGCGCCAAGAGTTTGCGGTAATCGTATTTGCGAGCAAATACAGGATTCTTGTTGCGAACAGGCTGCTGGGCGCGACCGCTGCGAACAGGGCCCGGGTGACAGCCGAGTTAAATACGGTTATTGCTGAGGGCCGTAGCGCGGGGATGCTTGAGCCATTTCTTCGGCCACTTCAGGCCGCTTGGGCAATGCGAGCGAGCACCGTGCTGCTTTTAACCAGCGTCCGTTTTGATCCGCGGCTTGTTAGACGAATCGATCTCTTGAACAAGGGTCGGCACGTTTCCGTGGACACGTTTGCCAGCGGTGACCCGACGCTCGACATACTGTTGCGGAAAATCTCGCGAGAAACCGGGGGAACATTCCTGGATATTTCGGCGGCTGTGTTGGAACGAACTGGACGCGTTCCCCGGCCGGGCTCGAGCGGTGCCACGTCACCGCCGTAGCTTGGACCGCAATCGGGTCTTGCCTCCGCCACTGGCGACGTTGTGGTACCCCCACCCAATCCAATCATGCCGCTGAGATATCGGTTTGCATGGCCTGCGCATCTGACTAACCCAAAATTCCAGGTTACCGTTCGACGCGACGGAACCGTCGCCAGCGTGCAGGTACTGGTATCTTCAGGGCACGCCGGGATCGACCGAGCCATTATCAATGCCCTGATGCAGGCGCGGTTTCGGCCTCGTGTCATTTCCGGGAAACCTGTGCAAGGCAAGATTGTCATCCGCTATCAGCTTACGAGTTAACGTGGCAACGGTTTGCCGAACACCGCCGGCGGCAGCTTTTCGCGACCGCTAAGCCAACGGACCGAAAGACCCGAGAGAAATATGGCCCCAATGCCCCCAGTCCCCTGTTCCTCTTCTTCCCCTGGCATGGCACAGCAGTCGCTTGCCAGCGCCGCACTGGGCACGCGTACCCAATTCTCACCGCGCTCGCCCGGCCAATGCTTGTGCCACCCGCGAGCAAGGTTTATACTGCCGAGGATAATTCTAATTTATAAGGACACATGCCCGTGGGATTTGATGCAAAGGTCTGGGAGCTTTTCTTGGCGGCCCCAACTGACTCCAATACGGAGCTGGACTTCGCCTTTAAGGCGGTCTCGCAATGGAACGCCGCAAATGCGAAACCAAAGCAGTTAATTCTTTTGCCGCGCCACTGGAACAAAGACAAGGCGCCGAACTTCGCGGAAAATCCCCAGAAAGGCATTGATAAGCAACTCGTTCAACAAGCAGATATCCTGGTGGCCATCTTACGTAATAAACTGGGGCCCGGAACCCGCCACGAAATAGAAGAATACCGGAAAACCGCGAGGCCCATGCTGGTGTATTTCTGCACCGGCGATGTGCCACGAGATGCCGCAGAATCGTCCCTGGAACTCGCGGGCTTCAAAAAGAACTGCGAGGATCTCAGATTTTACAGAAATTACACCAAGGCCGAAGACCTCTTAAATCAGTTGTCCCACGACCTTGCGCTCCTTATCAACGAAACACCCACTGGTTCGCAAGCCCGACCAATTCACGACCAGCCTGTTCGTGAGCTAAGCACAGAAGCAGAAGCGATCCTTCTCGAAGCCTCGAACGACTCAGGCAACAATATATCGTATTTCAAATACCAAGCTGGGGGAGTAATAAAAACTAACAACAAAGAGCTGAACAATGGTAAAGACAATCGGGAATGCGCTAGGTTTCTTCGAGCACTGCGCAAACTCGAAGAGGACCGCCTGGTCGAGTCTGTCGGATCTCAGGGGGACGCCTTCAAATTGACCGTTGAAGGATACGAAGCTGCCGACAAAATCAAGGCGAAAAGGAGTCTCAAACCATGAACGCCATCGGCTACACCCGCGGGCCTAAAAGCCACCAAATGGAATCACCGAATCGCAGTGACTCCCAGCCGCGAGGCTTTAGACCGATGAAGCAGCCCGCCCATTGGACACCATCTCAAAACGCCCCAGGACCTTCTGATCGCCTGTTCTATTTTTCACCTGCTCTATTAAAAAAGCCGGCTTTTGGCCGGTGCTACAGGTTGTGCTTGAGCAGGTGAACAGGTGAGAGTAGGCCGTCCCGAGGCGTCGGGACTCCGCTTTTTTTTCTCCTTCTT